>DOWI01000089.1 GCA_003519645.1 Oscillospiraceae bacterium | reverse complement strand
TTTCTTTTAATTTCAGCGATTATTGCATTCTCGTCAAAGGATATCAGCTGTGCCTTTTCACGAATGTCACTCAGTATTAGGTCAGAGAAAATACTTTCTCGTGTTCTGTGTGGCGAGCAAACCGCCTTGCCGGCTTGGGAGTATCCACAGCAGATATAGGCATGGTGATTATTTCGGTGCCCATCCTTTCGAGTGTTGCTATCCCTTATGAATTTCATGCTCCTGCCACAATCCCCGCACTTAAGCAGCCCGGAGAACAGGCTGATTTCACCATCCTTATTGCTTTTTCCAACCGTTCCCCGGCTGCCAAGCTTACGAGCTGTTTCCCATAGCTCCATGGATACAATCGGCTCATGAGTTCCAACTGCTCTGACCCATTCTTCCTCCGGGCGGTTGACTTGGGTTTTATTTTTGTAGGAGATTGTACCTTTTCGCATCTGCACAATATTGCCGATATAGGCTTCATTTTTTAAAAGCTCCCTTACTACCACATCGCTCCAAACCTTGAGCCCTTTCTTTGGATTCGGCTTGCCGATGCTGTTATAGTAGTACTCCCGAGGCGGGATAACCTGTTCCTCGTTCAGCTTGGTAGCAATGGTACGGTATCCCATGCCCGTAGCTCTCATCTCAAAAATCCTGCGGACAGTGGGTGCGGCATGCTCATCAATTAACAGGGGCGGCTGTTTTTGCGCATTTTTAATATAGCCATAGGGAGCGTATGCTCCCATAAAATAACCGTTTTTTGCCCTTGCAATTTTTGCTGATTTCACCTTTTTGCTTTGGTCACGGCTGTACCACTCGTTGACCAGATTTTTAAACGGCATCAGCTCGTTCTCTTTTTCAAGGGTGTCGATGCCATCGTTGATTGCGATAAACCTGCATCCCAATGTAGGGAACAGGTAGTCGGTGTACTCGCCGATTTGAATATAGTTTCTGCCGAAGCGTGAGAGGTCTTTTACCACCACGCAGTTGATTCTGCCATTACGCACATCGTCAATCATCCTTTGAAACTGTGGACGGTCGAAGTTTGTGCCTGTCAGCCCATCGTCAATATAGCTGTCAATTAATGTCCAGCCATTTTTAGTAATATAATCGGTGACGATGGCTCTTTGATTTTCAATGCTTAAACTCTCGCCGTCTCGCTCGTCATCACGAGACAGTCTGAGATATGCTCCAACTTGATAGGTCATTTTTCTAATCCTCCATTCCGTAGATTGTCAGGGTTATCCTTGACTATAGCTACACACATTACCACAAGCTTTTTTGAATAGCTATCACCAAAATCACTAATTATTTGCTTCGGCCAGAGCCTTATTCACAACCCACTCACGCAGCACTTCCTCCAAGGTTTGCTGCCCTTTGAAGACTGTGCTGACCCCATAGATTGTCTTGCCAATTTGCACCTCTCGGTGTTCTGTCTGCGGTTGGAGGTTTGTTTCCTTAATAATTTCTCTCATGGCATCTCCTTTCTCCCTGTATCAAGGCATAAAAAAACACCGAACATTTCTGCCCGGTGCGCTCACATTTTCATTTCAAAGTCATGTCCGCTGTGGTCATCTTCCTTTTGGCCGACTGCAAGTTTTTTCTTTTTACCAGCTGGCGGCTGTGGTTTTATAGTAGCATCAGCTACGGGAACAGGGCTTTCCAGCCGTTCCACAGCTCGCCCAAGCTGAACCACACTACTGCCAATGCCAGCAAAATCAAGGGAATTACTATCCATATCGGGGACCATTCCAAGGTTGGCAACCGAAGCTTCGGCAGAGAAAAAGAACGCTCTTTCTTGCTCCCAGCCTGTGATAAGGTCTGCTGTATCTGCATGAGGCTCTTGCAGATTTGAGTCAGCTCCGCCTGTGCCGGCAGATTGTTTATCCGCATTTTTAGGCTGTGATTCTGTTGCTGTAAGCCCTTCATCTGCTCCTGCAGGGTTATTAAAATCTCGAACAGCTCGTCCAAATCCTGCTGTGTCAGGGGACAAGGACTGGGCATCTGCCGTTGTGGCGGCTCTGCCTGCTGCATTGGTTTGTTCCGCTGTTTGAGTTCTTCCAGCGATAATTTCCTGTCTGATTCGTAGNNTCCATCCTCTCCTTTAAATATTTTGATTCGTGCAAACGGTCATCGCGGCAACGCTTACCATCCGGTGTGGTGTAGGTGATGTTTTTACGGGTATCTGTCCATTTAACAGCGTAGCCCTCGGACTCCATCATCTGCACAAAAATTTCCTTGCTGGTGGCATATCGCATGCATTCGTCAATGGTATTGATAAGCCGCATCTTCCAGCTCCCACCACGAACAGCTGTGTGATATTCCCCGGCAGTTAATGGCTTGGTGCGCTGCTCCTTTGGCTGGCAGACCGACAATCCATATTCTAAACACAGGGCATCGGATTTCTGTCGAAGTTCCTGTATTGCTGAAGCTGCTTGGTGCAATTTTTTGCCTGTTTCAAAACTGACCGAGTTGATAATAAAGTGGGAATGAATGTGGTCGCAGTCCACATGGGTGCTGACCAATACTTCAAACTCCTTGTAATGCTCGGCCAGCTTTAGGGCAATTTCATGTGCCGTCTGGGGAGTAACATTCTCATTGGGAGGAAAGGACTGCACAAAATGGTAGTACATCCGCTGGCTGTCCTTGCCGTAGAGGAGCTTGGTATTCATAAATTCCTCGTAGACAGACTGGGGGGAACAGTTCAAACCGCTGACCAGTTTCATGCCCTCAAATAATGTCTTATCCTCACGCTGGGTGTATTTAAGCACAAACTTCATGCCTGCACGAGTCTGGCTTTTTTTTCTGTTGATGAAATTTACTGTTGCCATCTCACCACCTCCTTCTCTGTAAAATCTCCTGTAGACTTTGATTAATGGCAGTGAGTTCCCCAATGGTTTCATCCAAATAGACCACATTCACTCTGCCCATATTGGCAAGGGTGACAAGCTGATTGAGGTTTCTGCCCAAGGCTTTTTGTTGTTTCAGCACTTCGGCAAGGTCGGGAATGACCATGATTTCTTTGCCAAGACAAGCCGTGGTGACATAATCGGTGAGGGTCTTGTTAGCCTGTTTAGCCTTGTGACGGATTTTTTCTAAATCTCCGGATGAGATTCTAAGATTTAATCTTGCGTTTTTCATATAAATCCTCGCTTTCTTAATGAGATGTGCTCGTTCTAAAGGGGTGCGGGTACTCCCGCCCAGCTGCATCGGCGTGTAGCCGAATGCGATGCTGGCTCTCTCCCCAAAGGGAGAGAAACCTGTAGCTCCCAGCCTTGTTCTGTGGAATTAAGGCAGAAAAGAAAAATGCACCCTGTCGGGTGCTTGAACGGGTCGGCTGCGGGTGCGTGTTTCGGCTCATAAATCGCCCACAACGGCTTTTGCCTGGGCAGCCGAGGCATTACCCCTACCCTCATCTTAAAAGCCCACACAGGGGCAACGATCGGGGCATTGATTTCAAAGAAGCAAGAGGGCAAGGGGGCAGTGTCCTAAGAGCATTACCCTCTTACCCCCTTGGAAGTGATGAGTACCATTTATCGCCCTTGCGGAAGGATTTCACTCCAAGATTTTGCTTTGCAATCTTTACCGTACGGTTTGAGATCTCAAGCTCATTGGCTCGCTCTGTAATTTCTTCTGAAGCAATATCTCCATCAGACAGTAGCTCTTTTAACAGGTTTTCGGCTTGGGTAGTTTTGCTGACCAATGAACCTCTGCCACAGAGAAGTTCCTCGACTGTAGTTTCACAATAACCTTTCCACTGAAAACCTGTTTCGGGGTTGAGCTCAAAGGCAATGGATTTACCCTCCGGTGCAAGGCTGCTTTTATCATGAGCAACAATTCGCAGGGTCGGTTCGTCCTTGGCTCTGCCGACCACAAGCACACTTCTTGCTGCTGCACGAAAATCAATCGAACCAAGACCACGGTAGGAGGATTTCCCTCCCTGCATTTTATTCATGTGCCCAACAAGAATAACGGCACAGCCTGTGCGTTCTGCAAGAAAAGCAAGCCTTTTCATGATGGGGCGGATTTCATTGGCTCGGTGCATATCCACGGATTCACCGAGGTATGCCTGCATCGGATCAAGCACAATCAGCTTTGCGCCTGTCTGATTGATGGCTTCCTCCAGTCTTTCATCGGAAAGCGTCAGCTCTACCTCGTTTTCATCGATGACCAGAACTCTGTCACAATCCGCACCGGCGGATAAAAGACGAGGCTTGATTGTATCACCGAGACCGTCCTCGGCGGTTTGGTAAATTACATTGATGGGTTCTGTGGCAGCTTCTTCTTCGGGCAACGGCTCGCCCTTTGTGAGCAGTGCGATTAATGCGAGGATAAAGGTGGTCTTGCCCTCGCCCGGATCACCTTGAACGATGGTCACCTTTCCGTATGGAATGTAGGGATACCAAATCCACTGAACTTCTTCTACATCTACACTGCTCATTTTAATTAGCTTCAGTTTGTTTTTCATGTACTCACTCCTTTTTGTTTTTGCGGGATTGAATTTAGATAAGTTATCCTGTACAATATAGTTATGGAACATTTTAGGGCAAAGATATAAAATAGGATTACAATAAGAAACTAAATCCCATACACAGGAGGCAGACTATGTTTAGTCAAATTGATTTCAGAATACATGACGATAAAATTGAGGTTGCAGGACAAGAGCTTCTGCTCGGCGATTTAACGGTGGACATTTTGAGTATCTCACCGCAGGAATTTGAAACCATGTTTGCCCTGTCGCAAGACCTTAACACAGACAATATAAAAAAACTCCATGAGATGCTGATGAAGAGCAAGCTGTTTCAGTTGGTTTCGGATGGGAGGATGCATTCCGCAGAAAAATATATAGAAATCATCAGCGACATCTACTCTTTTAATCAGACCATGTTTTGGTTTATTGACAACGCTTTGATGCATTTGAAAACACTGGACAGCGAAAACTATGCGGCTGCACTGTATGGTTTCTACACGCATCCTAACCTTGATAAAATGATGATCAACCATTTCAGAAACGAGGGACACGCTTTCACATTATTTGACAATATTGATGTGTGGTATGTGCCTGACATGATTCCTAATCATCCGGACACCTATGCCATTTATGAGGTATACTCGGTCAAGTATTTACAGGCATTTTTGAAGATGGATTTCATGAAGGCAATCATGCATGGGCATACCATCCGCCGCTGCAAGAACTGCAAACAATTCTTCTTGCTTACCAAAGGCTACAAGACCGACTACTGTAACAGACCGATTGAGGGCAAACCACACCGCACCTGCCGCAATCAGGGGGCAAAAAATAAAGCGAAAGAAAAAGCCGCCAACAACCCTGTTATCCGCAGCTACACCAATGCATATCAACGGATTACAGCGGACAAACAACGAGGTAATATTTCGGTGGAGGATTGGCAAAAAGCCAAGCGGAAAATTATCGATTTGAGGGACATGGCAGTTAGCGGCTTGCTCTCTGACAGGGAGGTAGATGCCCAGATGCAGTCCGCTGCTCTATATCCATCCCTTGGCATCACAAAAAAGGGTGGGCGGTAGTCTGCTCCTGTGGAAGGAGGCGGCAGTTTGGAAAGCATTTATCTACAGAACAAAGAAATGGTGGAAGCCTGCGCAGGCAAATTGTGTCGCCGGTTTCACTGTGAACAGCTCTGGGAGGATTTAGTTTCGGCAGGAACACTTGCTGTTCTTACTTACGCAGAAAGGTATAATCCCGACATCGAAGCGGCTCTATCCACCTTTCTCTATCCCTACATCATAGGCGCAATGAAACGGGAGTTAGAGAACAGTTTGTATCCTGTCAGCCTGTCCAAGCGAGAATTCGAGGCACTGCGTGTGCAGGGATATCTCAGCTTTTCATCCCTTGATGAACAGTATGAGGATGACGGTGAGCCTGTTGTTCAAATCAATGATGCTCGTGAAGATGTGGAACAGAACGTATTGCACCAAATCTATCTTGAGGCTTTGCAAATACAGTTTTACAAGCTGTCTTTTAGGGATCGTGAAATTCTTGGGGGATTCTTCGGTGCGTTTGGCCATGAGCAACGCACTTTAGCTGATTTGGGAGGGCAGTTCGATCTCACGGAAAACGCAGCTGCCAAGGCAAAGGACAAGGCTCTGGAAAAACTGACAGACGCTTGTTTTAACGGCGAGATTGGCATTTGGTTGTCGGCGCGAAAAGCAATCAAGGAAGCACAAAAGGATAAGGTACTTATAAACGCAAAAAGTACAGTCTGCTATTTCTAGCGGACTGTGCTTCGAGATACGGTATTAAGTTCAGAGAATAAAAAATGACGAACAGCTCATCTGTAATCGATTGGAGCTGCTCGTCATCTTTTTATGTTTTTAACTTACTTAATAAGGGATAAGTTTTTAAATGCTTCAGCAAAGTGGTATAGAGCGAAGAAATAAGATAAAAATAGCGGTAGCCCT
>DOWI01000451.1 GCA_003519645.1 Oscillospiraceae bacterium | reverse complement strand
CCTTAAACCGTGGCAAAACCGAAACCATGGCGGCCAATGCTTTTCGCAGCCAACGCGGCAATCTCTGATATCCTGCAAGAGAATATGGCTCGTGATAGATTCGGTAACCCCCGAAAAGCTCATCCGCGCCCTCTCCGGAAAGCACCACCTTTACATGTTCGGAGGCAAGGCGGGAAACAAAGTATAAAGCAATGCATGACGGATCCGCCAGCGGTTGATCAAGATGATATTGAACCTTTGATAACGCATTCCAATATTCCTCAGAGCTGATAATATGGGTATAGTGCTCGATTCCCACATGCTTTGCGAGCGAAGCCGCGTAACTGCTCTCGTTATAATGTGTTCCGTTATCGAAACCAACCGTAAAAGCCTTTTGACCGGCAAAATAACTTGCAACATAACTGGAGTCAACACCGCTGGATAAAAAACAGCCTACCTCCACATCGCTGATACGGTGTGCTTCCACCGAATCTGTGAATACGCGGTCGATTTGCTCTACCGCATCCTCAAGAGACATGCTTTCATCCGGATTAAAAACGGGGTCCCAATAACGATGTTCGCTGATCTCACCGTCTTTATAGACAAGAAAATGGGCGGGTGGCAGGCAGAATACATCCTTAAAAAAGGTTTCGTGGGCAACAGAATACTGAAATGACAAATATTTGTCCAGTGCCTGCTCATTAAATTCTGCATTGAAATGTGGATGTGCGGTCAGGCATTTGATTTCGGAAGTAAAAAGAAAGGTTCCGTTTTGTAGACGCGTATAATGCATGGGTTTGATTCCAAAAAAATCCCGGGCAATAAAAATAGACCGATCTTCGGTATTCCATATTACAAAGGCGAACATCCCTCTCAGTTTCGGCAGTAGCGCTTCGCCCCACTCTTCAAATCCATGCACCACTACTTCGCTGTCCGTTTTGGTAGCAAAAACATGCCCCTTTTCAAGCAGTTCTTCCCGAAGTATCCAGTAATTATATATTTCACCGTTAAACATAAGCACCAGCGTTTTATCTTCATTATAAATCGGCTGACTGCCACCCTCAAGATCAATTATGCTCAAGCGACGAAATCCCATTGTGATACTGTTATCGGCATGATCACCGGAGATATAATAACCGTAAGAATCAGGTCCGCGATGGGTGATGAGATCAGCCATTGCCTGAATCACTTCATCTCGTCCTGATACCATTCCTGTAAACCCGCAAAAACCGCACATATTTATACTCCTTTTATTTCCACAAGACTGCTCAATATTGAAGTTTTTATTAATCTTTTAGAATGTAGTATACCAGATTTTACACACTATTTAAACAGTATATTATTTGTTTGAGTTTAATTTTTTGAAAACCAAGAAAATTGCATTCCAATTTATTTATTGATTATCGTGATAAGATCCGGTATAAGAATATATTTCAGGGATATACTATCGTCGATATGATATCGACCAACTGTCGACAAGAATAAGCTATTGAAATAATGAATGATTGCTTGTATAATAGTATGGATAATCGAGAATTATTTATTGATTAACAATAATCCAGAATTTGCTTGTTGGAGAAAGTGCCTATTTTTATAGTGCAGAATATATATATTATTCATGAATATACTCTTTTCTTGTAACAAGCAAACGAATTTGAAAAAGATTACAAAAATGAAACTTGATTTTTAGCAAATTGAATAGTATAATGCAACTCGTATTTGATAAGGAGCCACCCTTGGAGTTCCATTATCAATTGCGCTGGTTTTTGAAAGGGGGATTATTATGCAAAAAGTGCTTAGCATGAACACGTATCGTGCATCTACACTTGGCTATCGTGCATTTTTGGCATTTAAACGTCTATTTGACGTTGTTGCCTCATTAATCGCATTAATTATTCTGCTACCTGTTCTTCTGGTAGTCTCAATTATCGTCGCAATTGATACAAAGGCATTTCCGATTTTTGTGCAGCTTCGTATGGGGCGCAACAACAAGCCTTTTAAAATCTTTAAATTCAGAACAATGCTTGCATCCGCACCTGCTGATGTCGCTACCAGTAAGCTTTCTGATTCTGATCGGTACATTTCGAAAATCGGCAGCTTTTTACGCCGCTTTAGCATTGATGAGCTTCCTCAGTTAATAAATATTCTATTTGGCAATATGAGCATTGTGGGACCCCGACCGGTGGTCTTGACGGAAACCGATTTGCTTGAACTACGGACAAGAAACGGGGCTTGCAGTGTACGTCCCGGGCTTACCGGCGTTGCGCAGACAAGCGGTCGTGATAAACTGAGCATATATGATAAAGCCAAAATGGATGCTTTTTATGCCAATAATCTGTCTTTGTCACTTGATTTTCGTGTGTTGGTTCTTTCAGTAGGATATGTGCTTCGTTCAAGAGATATTCAGGAAGGTTCAACAGCATCTGTTGAAAAGAACAGTTTTGAAAAGGAACGTTCTGCTTAATAACTTTTTTTGATAAGAGGCATTGCAAAATGAATGTTTGTTCATTTTGCAATGCCTCTTTTTTTATGATAAAATGCTTGTGATATTTAATATGGAAGGATGAATGGTGTGAGCGATTGCACGCATAATTGTGAATCATGCGGTGAAAACTGTAGCGAAAAAAAGGAGTTCCACGAGAAGCTGAATCAATACAGTACCATTAAAAAAGTGGTAGCGGTAAGCAGTGGTAAAGGCGGCGTCGGTAAGTCATCAGTTACCGCAATGCTTGCTGTACTTATGGCGCGTCGTGGCTATAAGGTGGGGATACTCGACGCAGATATAACAGGACCGTCGATTCCAAAAGCGTTTGGCCTTACGCGAAAAGCTAAAAATAGTGAGATTGGAATATTGCCGGAAGAGACACATATGGGCATTAAGGTGATGTCAATTAATTTATTGCTTGAAAGGGAAGATCAGCCGGTCGTGTGGCGTGGTCCTATTCTTGCAGGAGCAGTAAAGCAGTTCTGGACGGATGTTGCATGGGGCGAGCTGGATATTCTGTTTATTGATATGCCGCCTGGAACTGGTGATGTTCCGCTTACTATTTATCAAAGCATCCCGCTGGACGGGGGAATCATTGTATCCACTCCGCAGTCGCTGGTTCAGATGGTGGTTGGCAAGGCGCACAAAATGGCTGAAATGCTGAAGATACCGATTCTAGGAATGGTAGAAAACATGAGTTGTGTGCTTTGCCCCGATTGCGGCAAACAGATTCCGCTGTTCGGAGATTCCGCTTCCCTGGATAAAGCCGCAGCTAACACGGGGATTTCAGTACTTGCAAGGCTGCCTGTGAACGCTGAAATCGCTCGCTTATGTGATGAAGGGGAGATTGAGCGCGTTGTAATTGATGAGCTGGATGGTGCAGCCGATGCGGTAGAAGCGCTGCTTTCATAAATAATAAACAAACAACACAGGCGGCTATGTGATAGCTGCCTGTGTTGTTTGTTAGAACGCAAGAGCAGTGTTGTTTCCCTGCAGCTTATAGCGGTGCTTTAAAAACCACGTGAGCTTCCGCCTCCGCCAAAGCTCCCGCCACCACCGCTGAAACCACCAAAGCTTCCACCGCTGCCGCCTCTGAAGTTTCCTCCGCCGAAACCACCGCGTCCACCCATGAATATAAATGGCGGACCTCCTCGTCTGCCGCCGCGCGAAGAAAATACTGCAATCAGGATAAGGATAAGGATAATTGGCACGATTGCACCGAAGAATGAGCCGATGTTCTCTTCATCCTCATCTCTATTCCGGATTTCCTCTGCGGGCGTATAGCCTTCTTCAGGCTCTAAGCCGTACTCAATATATACTTCATTGACAATTGCGCTGTATGCCTTTTGTATTCCGGTTGAATAATCATTATTTTTGAGATAGGGGATGGCATAGGTATCAAGAATTATACCGGTTTCAATATCTGTCAGTCCGCCTTCCAGACCGTAACCGACTTCAATGCTTATTTTGCGCTCATCCAAAGCCATAAGCAGTAAAACACCGTTATTTTTATCTTCCTCACCAAGTCCCCATTCGCGTCCGAGTGCGACACCGAAATCGCGGATATCTTGACTGTCCAAGGATTTCACAGTCACAGCCACAACCTGAGCACCGGTTTTCTCCTGCAATCCAACTCCCTGCGAATAGATGGTATCCTCGTCCTCAGGCTTAATTACATCGGCAAAGTCGTTGACGAAAAAACGTTCGGTGGGCTTAAGGGCCTCATCTTCTTCACAGCCGCTCAAAATGAAGGTCGTGGCGAGTAAAACGGGCAATAGTAGTACCCATATTCTTTTTGACATAGAACAATGCATATTTGTTTCTCCCACTGTTAAAAGCTAATATTGGGTACGGATTCAATACCCTCCTCACCCTCGAACATATCTGCCTTTTCAAAGCCAAACATTCCTGCAATAATGGAAGAGGGAAAGCGGCGCAGCCGAATATTGTAGTCCTTTACCGCCTTATTATAATCTAACCGCGATACTTTAATACGGTTTTCGGTGCCTTCAAGCTGAGTCTGCAGGTTGATAAAATTTTGATTTGCTTTAAGATCGGGGTAATTTTCTACAATTACCAAAAGTCTAGACAACGCACTTGAAATTTCAGTATTTGCGGCTTCCTGTTCAGCAACAGTCTGTGCGCCGCTGAGCTTGGCACGGGCATCTGCAAGTTCGGTAAAAATTTGCTCTTCATGTTTTGCATATCCCTTAACGGTCTCAACCAGATTCGGGATTAGATCACTTCTGCGCTGAAGATCGGCTCTAACGGCGCTTGATTTTTCATCCACTGTGGTTTCAGCGCTTACGATTCCGTTATAAGTGGAAACGCCCCACCCGACAATAATTATTACCAATAAAAAAAAGGTGCCAATGATGCCAAGAATAATGCCTGTACTCTTTTTCATAATCGAATCAATTCCTCTCTTGATAAAAAACAAATTGGGTGATAGAGGTATTCAACATATCTCCTTAATTTAGTATTATAAATTATGTTATTCAAAAATATTTTATGAACAAACATTATAATAATACTTACATGTAGATTGTAATGTTTTAGCATTACAAGATTAAAGCTTTGAAGCAAGCTCTCTGCCATACTCTTTCAGTCTGTCAAGCTCATTATCATCGGGATGCCAAGTGGAACGTGCACCAGCATCAACAACCTCAAACCCTGATTTCTCCAATTCTTGGTTCATCATTTTGACGGCTTCGCCGCTCCAGCCGTAACTACCAAATGCGGCAGCCTTTTTCTGTTTAAATGTCATACCGCGCATCAACTCCAGAATGCCAGCGATTGCATATAGATACCCGCCGTTGACAGTCGGAGAACCCATGATTATAGCCTTTGAACGGAATATTTCGGTTATAATATCGGTTTTATCGGTCTTTGACGCGCTGTATAGCTTTACAGTAACGTTTGGGTCTGCAGACAGAATCCCTTCAGCAATTGTTTCTGCCATACGGCGTGTTGCGTTCCACATTGTGTCATAAACAATGGTTATCTGATTCTCCTGATAATGGTCTGCCCATTTCAAGTATTTCTCAACAATCTGCATTGGGTTATCCTTCCAGATAATACCGTGGCTTGGACAGATTATGTCAATCGGAAGATTAAAGCCCTGAATCTCTTTAATTTTTCTTGTAACCATGGCACTGAACGGAGTAAGAATATTGGCGTAGTATTTAATTGATTCATACTCCAACTCGGATGGGTCAACAGAATCGTTATACAGGGTTTCGGATGCAAAATGTTGCCCAAAGCCGTCGTTGCTAAAAAGAATATTTTCTCCGCTCATATATGTGAACATGGTATCGGGCCAGTGCAGCATGGGCGCTTCAATAAATGTAAGCGTAGTTTCTCCCAGTTCAAGCTTGTCTCCGGTTTTTACGGTGATAAAATTCCAGTCCTCATGATATTGGCCTTTAATCGATTTGACAGCGTTTGCTGTACAGTAGACAGGCGTTCCAGGAATTTCACGGAGCAATTCGGATAGCGAACCGCTGTGATCTACTTCTCCGTGATTTGCAATGATATAATCAATTTGTTTTAGATCGATTTCTTCTTTGAGTTTAGAGACAAATTCCTTGTCATAAGGCAGCCATACCGTATCAATCAGCACAGTTTTTTTATCACGAATTAGATATGCGTTATAGGAGGATCCGCGGTGGGTGGAATATTCATCGCCATGAAACTTGCGAAGTTCCCAATCAACTTTGCCCACCCATGTAACTTTGTCTGTAATTTTCTTTCCCATATTTTCATCTCCTTTTGCTGTCTTACTCTATCTGTTATTATATCACGGTAGTTAGAAAAAATCACGAATAATATTGAAATAATTACAATTTTGTAAAAAATACACGAAAGTGTCGGGCTATAAATTTTGATTATGGTTGAGCACAACAGAACGCAGAACATTAGCCAGAAAAAATGAACCGGCAATTAGGATATCAGCACCTGTGTCGCTCTGTGCAAGCGCCAGAGCAGTTACGGGTGAATCCACAGCTTCAACCTCTAAGTTAGGGGCAATGGCGTGAAGTATATTTGCCAATGCTTCTGCGGGCAAGGCGCGGGGGTTATCCGGAGTGCAGCAGATTATACGTTTGCAAAAATGTGCTAATACTGACATACATTGCATGACATCCTTGTCAGCAAGCATACCCGCTATCATTGTCAGACCGCTGATACCATACGATGTCAAGGTGTCGGCAAGTGCGGAAACCCCCTGTGGATTGTGCGCACCGTCAATCATTATCAACGGGTTTGTCCGTAACACTTCCTGTCGGCAAGGTATTATCACTTTATTGAGTCCGTCTTGAATCTGCTCTTTCGTAACCGGAAAGCCGGCATGCTTAATTGCTCGCACCGATTCTATGGCTGTCAGAGCATTTTCGGTCTGAAATAAGCCTGTCAATGGAAGTGTGATTGCCATCCCGTCATATTCAAACACTGATTTATCAAGTGACTGGTTGAGATACTGAACCGTACCTTTTGAAGGAATTCTGATTGTCAGACCGTTTTTCGCCGCAGTTTCGAGTATAACCGCTAAAGCATCTTCATGCTGTCCGGGGGATGTAATGACGGAGCACGGTGATTTTATTATACCGCATTTGTTGGATGTGATTTCTGATACTGTATCACCGAGAATGGTTGTATGATCGAGGGATATCGGCGTGATCACTGCTGCAAGGGNNCGGGGGGGGGGGATCACATTCGTAGCGTCATCCCGTCCGCCCAGTCCGCATTCCACAACGCAAACATCCGTATGCCGATTTGCAAAATGTATAAACGCCATAGCAGTTGTAAACTCAAACTCAGAAGGGTAGGCTTGTGCTTTAATATTAAGGCTGCAAAGCTTTTCAGCAATATCCGCAAATTCCGGTTCTGTAATCGGCGTACCATCTATTGTGATTGTATCCCGAATCCCTGTAATTGAAGGTGATGTATACAATCCGGTTCGATAGCCTGCCGATGTCAGGATCGACTGAATCATACGCGAAACCGAGCCTTTGCCGTTTGTTCCGGAAACATGGATATAACGCAGGCGGCGTTCCGGATGCCCGCACAAATCCAGAATATGTCCTATACGATCCAATCCTAACTTCATTCCACCAGGTTTCAATGAATCAATCAATTTTAGTGAATCTGAGTATGTCATCTACGTAAACCCCAGTCTTTAATCATTGGTGGGTTTTAGTATATCATAGATAGGCGATTCAATCCAAAAAAAATTTATCTTTNNCGATAGCGCTTACCTTACCACATACTTCTTAAAATAAAAATGGACCATATGTTTGACAACCGCAGACAATCCAAAAAAAATTTATCTTTTTGTCCTTGACATTTTGCCGCTTTTTATATATAATTGCTTTCATTCCATTGCGGATGCAAAATATATATGGACGTTTAGCTCAGCTGGTAGAGCATTCGCTTGACGTGCGAAGGGTCAGCGGTTCAAGTCCGTTAACGTCCACCAAAAGCTGCAGGATGAATTGGTTTCATTCCGCAGCTTTTTTATATTGAATTCCGTTCTCGATTGGTGTAAAATTGTGTAAATTAATGTATGAATCTTTTTATTGCTATTAATCTATAAGTTTTTTTATCGGCACAAAAAGAAAGGAATCAACTAGGATGAGACAAAAGCGTGTTGCCGCAGTTCACGATATTTCATGCTTTGGGAAATGTTCTTTAACTGTAGCCCTTCCGATATTGTCAGCAGCTGGTATTGAGACAAGTGTGATACCGACAGCTGTTCTTTCAACACATACAGGTGGCTTTACAGAATATACATTTCGAGATCTTACGCAGGATATTCTACCGATTTCTCGTCACTGGAAATCACTTGCCATTGATTTTGATGCACTGTACACAGGGTATCTTGGATCTTATGAGCAGCTTGAAATCGTGTCTCAGTTTTTTGACGATTTTGGAAAAAAGGATAATATTATATTCGTTGATCCTGTTATGGCCGATAATGGGAAGCTGTATTCCAGCTTTTCCGCCGATTTTCCGGAGGGAATGAGAAAGCTCTGTCGAAAAGCGGATATCATTACTCCGAATCTGACAGAGGCTGCCTTACTGCTTGATGCTCCGTATAATCCAGGACCTTATACCAAAGAGTATATTGAGAATATTCTTCGAAGTCTAAGCGATTTGGGGCCGGGTCAGGTTGTCATTACAGGCGTCAGCTTTGGCGTAAATCAGCTTGGAGCTGCGGTTTATGACAAAAAATCGGATCAAATAAGCTATGCTTTTGCTAATCGTGTGGATGGTTATTATCACGGAACAGGCGATGTGTTTGCCAGTGCTTTTCTTTCGGCTATGCTGAACGGCTTTGATTTACCCGACTGTGCGCGGATTGCGGTGGAGTTTACCGCAGAAAGCATTAACAGAACCAGACAAGCCGATACAGATTTACGTTACGGTGTTAATTTTGAAAATAGTATTCCTAATTTAATCAGACATTTAAAATTAATGTAAAAGCAGAGGGGCTCAGTATTGAAAGCTGAACCTCTCTGCTTTTCTATATAAAGTACATGTATCCCATATCTGTTCTTTGTTTTTCCGCTTCATTTATTAGATTATAAAGGGTAACCCGTTTTAGCGGGGCTTCAACTGCTTTGTCAAGATCGTCAAAGACAAGATTGCGCATGGCAACTTCGATTTCGGGCGCTTCATTTTTGACAGTATCATCTGTTATATCAAATATTGAGGTTTCAACTGGATACAAAACATCGTATGCTGTTATCTGATGTGGTGTACTTGCAAGCTGATATCCCCCTTGGGAGCCCTTTACAGAAATTACGACACCGCCCTTTTTCAGCATTGAAAATACCTGCTCAAGATATATTTTTGATATGCCGAGACGGTCGGCAATACTGGTAACGGTAATAAAATTACCGTCTGCATAGTTCTTCGCCAAATCAATCATTGCAGCAAGAGCGTAACGCCCCCTGGCTGAAATTCTCATATTGCAATTCATGCCCTTCCAATAATACCGCCTCCAACATGGCGGATACTCCTACTCTAACGATTTTGCTATATGTCACTTAAATAATAAGTCAATTTTCATTTTGTGTCAATACAATGAAGCGTGTAGTAGATTATACTTAAATTTCTTCAAGGATTTCGCCGTCGGTTGAAATAATAACCACATGCCAAGGAATCATTTTTCCACAGTTTCTGAGCGCTTCACGAACCGAATACTCGATCCCTCCGCAGCAGGGAACCTCCATTCGGATTACCGTAACACTGCGTATATTATTATTTTTTAGTATTTCCGTCAACTTTTCAGAATATTCGCCGCTGTCAAGCTTGGGACAGCCAATCATGGTGACATGATTCTTTATAAATCTGTTATGAAAATCTCCGTATGCATATGCGGTACAATCTGCGGCAATCAGTAGGTTTGCATTGTTAAAGTACGGCGCATTAACAGGAACAAGCTTGATCTGTACAGGCCACTGTCGAAGCTGACTCTCGGGAGTTGAAACAATTGTGCTTATTTGCGGCTCCTGAGCGGATTTTACATGATTAATCGTCTTAGAGCGTGTTCGNNGTTAACGGCTTCTTCGTCAAAATCCGCCGCTTCCCTTTCTTCAAAGGAAATTGCGTCTGTAGGGCAAACCGGCAGACAATTCCCCAGTCCGTCACAATAGTCATCACGGATCAGTTTCGCTTTTCCTTCCACCAAGGCTATTGCGCCTTCGTGGCATGCGTTCACACACAGTCCGCATCCGTTACACTTATCGGGATTAATTTTAATAATCTGACGAATCATTATAATCTGTCCTTTCTCCCTCCCGGTTTCCGGGAGGGTCTCCCTGGTTTTCCGGGAGGCTTTATCATTTTTATTGATTTTATATACACAGTATAATATACTCATAGCATACCGTCTGTTGCATTAGCAACATATAATCAATTTTTAATTATGGTGATATTATGATTGTAGATAATTCTATTGAGCTATTTTCCGGAATCAATAAAGTTGACGTTGGTCGTCTACTAAAATGCATGGGAAGCAGGAGCCGCAATTATAAAAAAGGAGACTTTATATTCCTGGCGGGTCAGTCCGCTCCGGCTGTAAGTATATTACTGAGTGGTAGGGCACAGGTTGTAAGAGAAAATGCTTGGGGAGATTCCACACTGATTAAATCCTTGACTGAAGGAGAAATATTCGGTGAAGTTTTTGCCTGTATGGGCCTAAAAGTAATATCGGTGTCTGTAATAGCAGTTGAAAATTCCGTTGTTTTAATGATAAATATAAACAGCATAATTCACACCTGTGAAAACGCCTGTTCATTTCACATGCAGTTCATATCAAATCTGCTGAAAATAATTGCGAATAAAAACGCTGCCCTAAATCAAAAAATGTCGTATATGACTCATAAGACAATACGGGGACGGATTACTGCGTATTTTAATGATCAGATAACACAGCATGATTCTTTTGAATTTACTATCCCATTTAACCGTACCGAACTGGCAGCTTATTTATGCGTTGATCGTAGCGCTATGAGTCGGGAGCTTTCCAATATGAAACAAGAAGGCATCATTGACTTTGGCGGCAAGAAAATTTGCTGGCTTAAAAAGGATTATCTACATTAATTTCATCAAGGCTTTGCAAAGAGGAAAGCGATAATCCGTATCTAAATCACACCTAAATTTCAACAAAAATATTGACAATATCGTTTTTCAAGAGTATACTCCTAATGATACTCCAGAGGAAGCATAGTTTTATGCTTGTTTTTGCTTGAAATCGCTAATGGTGAGAAAAAGCTCGAATAGCATCATTTTTCAATGCTCTCTTATCTTTAGTTGCTATCAGAGTGAGTGTTGGTTACGTTATGTGAAGGGCAAATGTTTGTGTTGCATAGTGTAACGGAGCTGTTTTAACATGTAATTAGAGCAGCTTTAAGCAAGAAATACGACCATTCCTGTGCAAGGAATTGAGGCCATACGGACAGCCGGGTCAACTGCCGATTGCAGCTTAAGCTGCATTTATTGATTGAGTGAAACTCAAATTTTATAAGTTGGTTACTTCATAACCATGTGTATTCATACACAACACTTGTGAAACGGTCAATAAGAGTAGTAAAAGTAAGTTCTTGCTATATAGACTCTGACTCTGCATTGTGAATAAATAACGGTGAGTATATGCTCATTCATAAATAAAACACGTTTTGTAGACCCGTACTCAAGTGATTTGTGGTTAGAATACCATTGTATCGCTTGGGTTTTATTTTTATGTTGGTGTATGGTTTATGTACGCATTACGGACATTTACCTTTTAATATTTGGTTTTAGAAGGGGTATGGAGCTATGGAAAATAAGATGAGGCTTTACGGATTCAATAATCTTACAAAATCACTGAGTTTTAATATTTATGATATATGTTACGCAAAAAGCGAGCGGGAACAGAAAGATTATATTGCCTATGTAGATGAGCAGTATAATTCTGAAAGGCTGACGAATATTATGTTTAACCTGACTGAAATGATTGGGGCGCATGTTCTGAACATTTCGAAGCAGGATTATGAGCCGCAGGGAGCCAGCGTTACCTTTTTGATTGCCGAAGAAAAAATGATCGGGGCGATTAATAAAGATGATACGCCGGAAATCCTGAAGCCTGAAACAGTAGTGGCGCATCTTGACAAAAGCCATGTTACCGTCCATACTTATCCTGAGTTTCACCCAGATACCAGCATTGCAACCTTTCGAGTTGATATAGATGTTGCTACGTGCGGTGAAATTACCCCACTGAGCACACTCGATTATCTGATTGGCAGCTTTGACTCCGATATCATTACCATGGATTATCGTGTTAGGGGATTCACCCGCGATGTCAGCGGAAAAAAGCTGTTTATGGACCATCCCATGACTTCGATTCAGGATTATATCGACAGTGTAACGCTAAGTAGGTACGACGCAATTGATATTAATGTATACCAAAGCAACCTGTTTCATACAAAAATGATGATTAAAGAAGTGGATCTGAAAAATTATCTTTTTAATACTGATGTATATGAACTTCCGCCAAAATCCAGACTTGAAATAACAAACAGCCTGCGGCAGGAAATGATTGAAATTTTCAGTGGTATGAATGTTTATTAATTGCTCCGAAATGGTCGGCAGCAGGAAAGAACGGGTCAATGCCCTATCGGGCAACCAAGTCATTCCACTCTCAGAGAGGGCAAAGCATTCATATATACATTATGCCCGAGAAAGGAATGGGTCTTGTTATGGGTAAATTATTACAGAACTGCGCTCCGATTTCGGAGGCACTGGAAAATTTTAAGAAAATGCGTATTGTTCCGTTTGATGTACCCGGACACAAGAGGGGAAGGGGAAACCCCGAGCTTACCGAATTTTTGGGTGAGCGCTGCATGTCGCTGGATGTAAATTCAATGAAGCCTCTTGATAACCTATCCCATCCGACTTCGGTTNNGGCGCGGGGTACGCTTTTTTCATGATTGCAGGTACTACCTCCTGTGTTCAGACTATGATTCTGTATGCTTGCAAGCGGGGAGATAAAATTATATTGCCGCGAAATGTTCACCGAAGCGCGATTAACGCACTGATTCTCTGCGGCGCTGTTCCGGTGTCTGTGAACCCTGCGGTTAACCATGAACTCGGGATTGCCCTCGGAATGTCTATGCGGGATGTTGAACGTGCGATTGAGGAAAACCCCGATGCAAAGGCGATTTTTATTAATAATCCTACCTATTATGGTATTTGCTCAAATTTAAAAGAGATAACAAAGCTGGCTCATAAGCACGGTATGAAGGTGCTTGTTGATGAAGCACACGGAACACACTTTTATTTCGGCAAAAATCTACCGGTAAGTGCTATGGCGGCAGGAGCGGATATGTCTTCGGTCAGCATGCATAAATCAGGTGGATCGCTCACGCAAAGCTCATTTTTGCTAACCGGTAAAAAAATAAACAAGGACGCGGTGCGGCAGATTATAAATCTTTCCCAGACGACAAGTGCCTCCTATCTACTGCTTAGCAGTCTTGATCTTTCAAGAAAAAGGCTGGCATTGGATGGCGAGCAGATATTCGAAAAAGTCAAAGAGATGGCGCAATATGCCCGCGATGAGATAAATGATATCGGCGGCTATTACGCATACAGCAGTGAGCTAATCAATGGGGACACCATTTTTGATTTTGATACCATGAAATTATCTGTAAACACCCTGAATATCGGTTTGGCGGGAATCGAGGTTTATGATATTCTGCGTGACGAATATGATATTCAGATTGAATTTGGAGATATCGGCAATATTCTTGCGTACATTTCAGTGGGAGACAGCTATAAAGATATTGAACGACTTGTCGGTGCGCTTTCGGAAATAGCTCGGCGTTACAGCAAAGATAAGACGGGAATGATGCAACATGAATATATCAATCCCCGCGTCGCCGTACCGCCGCAGCAGGCGTTTTACGCCGACAAAGAACCGTTGCCGATTTTAAAAAGCAGCGGCAGAATCAGCGGTGAGTTTGTTATGAGCTATCCGCCGGGCATCCCCATATTAGCTCCAGGGGAAGAAATAACCTCTGAAATTGTTGATTATATCAATTATGCAAAGGAAAAGGGCTGTTTTCTCACAGGAACAGAGGACTGGCAGGTTGACACCATACGGGTGCTAAAAGATAAATAATAATATGGCACCTCCCAATCCTCGCGAAAGGATGGTCATAAAATATGGAATTATGGTATTCTGAAAGGCATACCGCCAATGTCAAGCTATCCATCAAGGTTGACCGGCAGCTTTTCAGCGGTAAGAGCGATTTCCAACGCATTGATGTGCTGGAATCGCCCGAGTTCGGGCGATTTCTGACCATAGACGGCTATATCATGCTGACCGAAAAGGACGAATTTATCTATCATGAGATGATCGTTCACCCTGCCATGGCAGTATATCCTTCTGCCAAACGAGTCTTGGTCATCGGAGCGGGAGACGGCGGCGTTGTACGGGAGCTTCTTCATTATCCGTCAGTTGAGCATATCGATTTGGTGGATATTGATGAAATGGTGATTGAGGTATGTAAAAAATATCTTCCCCAGACCGCCTGCTGCCTTGATGATGAAAGAGTAAAGATTCATATACAGGACGGACTGAAGTATATTCGCAGGTGTAAGGATGAATATGACGTGATTATCGTGGATTCTACCGATCCTTTCGGTCCGGGTGAAGGCCTGTTTACAAAAGAATTTTACGGAAACTGCTTTAAGGCGCTTAGGGACGACGGGATTATGGTTAATCAGCATGAAAGTCCGTTCTATCCCAATGACTCCATTGCCATGCAGAGAGCGCACAAGCGAATTGTGGAATCTTTTCCAATCAGCCGGGTTTATCAGGCACATATACCCACCTATCCGTCGGGTCACTGGCTATTCGGATTCGCATCCAAACAATATCATCCCATCTTTGATTTTGATTCCAAGCGCTGGCGTGATCTCAATATAAAGACACGTTATTATAACACCCAGCTTCATGTCGGAAGCTTTGCGCTGCCCAATTATGTCGAGGAACTGCTGGAGGATGTTGAAGAGATTGGCTAGATTAAGTCGAAATATAGAAACATTTATCGGATGCGAAAGTGAATATGAAGACGCCGATATCGTGATATTCGGGGCGCCGTTTGATTCTACAACCTCCTATCGCCCCGGTACACGTTTTGCCGCCAAGGCGATGCGTTCCGAATCATTCGGTATTGAAACCTACAGTCCTTATCAGGATCGTGATCTTTCGGATTCGAGGATTTTTGATGCGGGTGATCTGGAGCTGTGCTTTGGCGACCCCAAACCGGCACTTGATGCAATTAAGGAGTTTACTGCGAAAATACTGGATGACCGAAAGCTCCCCGTTATGATCGGGGGAGAGCATCTCGTAACACTTGGTGCACTCACTGCTGCTGCCGAGCGATGGGATGATCTTCACATTATTCATTTTGACGCACATGCTGATTTAAGGGATGATTATTTGGGCGCAAAGCTTTCTCATGCTGCGGTTATGCGGCGGGTTTGGGAGCTTGTCGGTGATGATAGAATCTTTCAGTTTGGTATCCGTTCGGGAGATAAAACCGAGTTTGTATGGGCAAAAGAACATGTAAGGATGATTAAATTTAACTTCAGTGGTCTTGACAATGCGGTTGATTTTCTCAAGGGAAAGCCGGTGTATTTATCAATTGACCTCGATGTTCTTGATCCTTCGGAATTTCCGGGAACAGGGACGCCGGAAGCGGGAGGCGTCAGCTTTTCGGAGCTGCTGAACGCGATTTTTAAAGTGAGCAAGCTGAATATAGTAGGTTGTGATATCAATGAGCTGTGTCCGGTATATGACCAGAGTGGCATATCTACGGCGATGGCCTGCAAAATTTTAAGGGAATTGCTACTGGCGTTAGGCAGGAAAAAATAAGAGACGAGAGCAATCCCTACATGATGTTAAGGATCGAATTCATAAATTTCAGGAGGTTTTACACCATGGGAAAAGCTTTGATAATCGGCTGCGGCGGTGTGGCAAACGTTGCAATCCATAAATGCTGCCAAAACAGCGAGGTTTTTGAGGAAATAATGATTGCCAGTCGCACCAAAGAAAAGTGCGATGCCTTGAAGGAGAAGCTGGATGGCGGTAAAACCAAGATCTTCACCG
>DOWI01000304.1 GCA_003519645.1 Oscillospiraceae bacterium | reverse complement strand
CGGTAGGATACAATTCATTTATGGCATCATCATAAAAAATGCCGGTTCCGTATATCTTTTCAACAAGATGACGGGGCGCCTTTCCTTTGCGGAAACCTGGAACTGACATCTTGCCAATGTTCTTTTTATATGCTTTGCTTACAGCAGCTTCAAATGCTTCAGCATCCACCTCAATTTCCAGTTCAACGCGGTTAGTATCAACTTTAGACACATTTTTTAAAGTCATGTTTATTTTCCTCCTGTAAATACACGATAACGCAATGTAAATAATTATAACATAGTGAGACAATTTGTGCTATCTTTTTTCGAAAATTTTCAATAAATAATCCATAAAGATTATTTATATTATCTTACTAATACTGGTGAAAAGCTAACAGCATCACAGGATACAAGATGAAATGTTGTCCCCTCAATTGTCCTTGGCAGTATTTTATGTGCTGCCGGTCCATGAATATGTCCATAATAACATAGGCGTATTTTGTGCTGTAAAATTATAGATAGTATCTCATTACATTGAGATTCCCCCAAAATTGGCGGATAATGAAGAAATACCACAGGTTCTTTTCCGGTTTTAATGGCTTCATTTATTGATGTGTTAAGCCTCCCCGCTTCACGCAGTAAAATTTTCTTGTCTAAATCTTCCTCAGCATCAAAGAACCAACCTCGTGTTCCGCATACTGCATAATCACCAACAGTCTCGGTGCTGTTATGAATGAAGCTAAGAGTATCGAATCCGTTATCTGATAAAAATTGTTCCATTTTCCTGCGTGTTGTCCACCAGAAATCATGGTTTCCCTTTAGTATCAGTTTTTTTCCCGGCAAAGAATGCAACAAACAAAAATCTTTTTTTGTTTGTTCGAGTGTCTTTGCCCAAGAAACATCTCCTGCAATCACAACCGTGTCATTTTCTGAAACAAGTTGTATCCAATTCTTTTCAAGACGTTCAACATAATTATCCCAACCGCGGAAAACATCCATTGGTTTATCAGCGTCGAGAGACAGATGTAAGTCAGCAATGGCAAACAACGACATACTGTACTCCTTAAAACTACATAAAATTCAAAATATTTAGAATATAAATAAGACTATTTTCGCAAACACTATAAATGGCGTTAAGCCGGAAAGGAAGCGAATAAAATGAATCTATTTAAAGATGAAAAAAATGATTTACCGACTCCGGTAGTATATTGCGATGTAAAAAACTGTGTATATCATAGGGGCGACGATATCTGTTCAGCTGATAAAATCAAGGTTGGTCCTACCCACGCTATTAGCAGCATTGATACAGTATGCGACACCTTTAAGCCGGAAGCAAAGTCATAAGGCTTAGCCGATATGGAGCATTTCATAAACAATTTGCTCCATATCGGCAGGGCTACATACATTATGAAACCGCTTATTTTTTCCTTTAATTGCAGCAAGAGGATCCGGTATTCCACACTGTGTAATGGTATACAGCATGTCCATTTTATTAAATTCATCTTCCGCCTTAACATTGCCGCCCAATGCTTGTAAGACATTGTCCGAAAACTTATAGGGATTTGCAGTAGAAACAATTACTGTCGGAGTTTTATCGTCGGTTTGCTTTCTATACTCTTCATAAACATTTATGGCAACTGCCGTATGTGTATCACAAAGATAACCGTAACAATCAAATGTATCCTTTATTGTTTTTGCCGTCAGTAGATCATCACACCATCCTGCTGAGAACATTGATTGGATACGTTTTGACATCGAATCGGAAACTTTATATTGACCCTTTGTGTTAAGATCCTGCATCAAACGTATAATTTCATTATCATCACATTCGGAAAGATCATACAGAAGCCTCTCAAGATTTGAGGAAATCAGGATATCCATAGAAGGTGAAGAAGTGGCATGGAATTCACGGTTTCTATTATATACCCCTGTTTGAATAAAATCTGTCAGTACACGATTTTTATTTGAAGCACATATTAGCCGATTGATAGGGAGGCCCATTTTCCCGGCATAGTATGCGGCAAGAATATTGCCGAAATTACCTGTTGGAACAACAATATTAATTTTATCACCGGGATTTATACTGTTGTTGGAAATAAGGTCACAGTAAGATGAAATGTAATAAACAATCTGAGGCAGTAAACGCCCCCAATTAATTGAATTGGCGCTGGAAAACATCATATTATTCGCTTCAAGCCGCTTTGCAATATCTGGGTTTGTAAAAATAGACTTAACGCCGGTCTGCGCGTCATCAAAGTTACCGCGTATTCCGCAAACCGCTACATTACCGCCCTCCTGCGTTACCATCTGGAGCTTTTGCATGGGGCTGACGCCTTCTTCAGGATAAAACACAAGAATACGGGTGTTTGCAGCATCTTTGAAACCTTCAAGAGCTGCTTTTCCGGTATCTCCCGATGTTGCGACCAAAATTATAATTGTCTTGCCTTCTGCCGTCTTTTTTGCCGATACCCGCATTAGTTGCGGCAGGATCTGTAATGCCATATCCTTAAAGGCACAAGTCGGTCCATGCCATAGTTCAAGCAGATTTACGCCCTCATAGAGTTCATGAAGAGGAGCAACAGCAGGAACACGGAAACGATCCATACAATAAGCCAGCTTGGTGCATTCTCCTATTTCATCCTTTGTAAAATCACTTAGGAATCCTGACATTACAAAAGCTGCACGGTCTGCATAATTCATAGAAATCATTTCTTGAAAATCTTGGTGATGAAGAGAGGGAAAGCTTTCAGGAACAAATAGCCCTCCGTCTTTTGAAATTCCCTGTGTGATAGCATGAGAAGCGGTTACCCGAACGCTGCTGTCACGTGTACTGATATACTTCATAAATTTGACCATCCTTTATCCCATGCTGTCTGAATTAAGTTTTTTGAACCTTACCATCCAATCCGCATACTTGTTGATAAAACGCAGATTATTTTAATAATTTTATATATACTAAACCATAGATGCCGTGCTTGTCAAAGCACTGTGAAAAAAATCGTAGCAATTGCCGAAAAACAAACGATCTAGCAGTGATTCCTCGTAATTTTTGCGCTGAAAGTATTCGTATATTTTCTCCATTACTTCAATACCACCCCATTCAGGCGGTAAATCGGTGCCGTCAAAATCGCATCCGAAAGCTACCGTATGTTCTCCTCCCAGTGAAAGATAGTGCTCCAAATGTTTTTGCAGACATTCAAATGACTGTTCACCGAGATGAGACTCGCACAAATTAAGACCCACCACTCCTCCCCTTTTCATAATCGCTTTAAACTGATCATCTGTCAGGTTTCGGGGATGATCGCAGATTGCTGCAGATACAGAGTGGCTTGCGATTATAGGGTTGTTTGTGTTTTCCATTACATCCCAAAATCCTGCTTGGTTGAGATGTGAGACATCGGGTATAATATTCAGCTTCTCCATAGCTTTTATGGCTTTTTTACCGAACTCGGTAAGTCCGTCATTACAAAGAGATTCGCATCCATGCCCCAATTCATTCGAACCATTCCATGTCAAGGTAATTATCTTTACACCCATACTGGCTAATAAGCCCAGCGTTTCAAGGTTGCCTGCAAGAGCAGAACCGCCCTCAACAGCTAATACAGCTGCGCATACATTGTTTTGTATTGCAAAATCCAAATCGGCTTCATTGTATATAATTCTAAATTTAGGATTCAATATGGTTTCCTTTTGCGCCAACTCCAATATACTGCGGCATTGAATCCAAGCGGCATTACCGCGGAGTGTATCGGGCATCCAAACAGCAAACACCTGTGCCCATGAATTATAGGCGAGACCGCGAGTTAAATCTAATTGCAATTCATTCTCAGATAAGCTATACCCACCAATCGAGCATTCATAAAGAGTATCACAATGCATATCAAAAAGCCGCATGCAAATCCCCCGCCTCAAACGCCCCATGAATATGATCTAACTCAATAATATTCATGGGATGATTCTTTTTTGTAATAATTTCAATCACATCAAAACGCGGCTGCAATTCAATATGATTTTTCTGAATGAAGAGCATAGCAGTTTTAATGATACGTTTTTGTTTATTTTTAGTTACTGCTTCTCTCGGCATATATATTGAATCATCACTGCGTGTTTTGACCTCTACGAAAGCAATATACGGTTTTTTTGCTGCGATTATGTCTATTTCCCCAAACCTGCAGGTAAAATTAGCTGTCCAGATTTCATATCCTTTCTCACGTAGAAATCTTGCAGCAAGTACTTCACCGGCAGCGCCCTTTGAAACATACGCCATAACGTCATCTCCCATGAAACCTATCCCATTATCTTGTTCAAAAAACTGGTGCGGTGGACAGGTGAACAGCCATATTTGTGCAGAAGTTGGATATGTAATGCTGTTCCATATCCTTTATGTTTAGAAAACTGATAGCAAGGATATTTTTTATCCATTTCATACATAAGACGGTCCCGGCTTACTTTCGCAAGAATTGAAGCGGCCCCGATGCAGGCTGACAACGTATCGCCTTTTACAATTGAACGAGCGGGATTTGATAGATTAGGAGGTAAACGATTGCCATCAATTAGCACCAAATCCGTTCTTACTGACAATCCATCAATTGCCCGTTGCATCGCTAACATGGTAGCCTGTAAAATATTTAATGTTTCAATTTCCTTTACGGATGCACTGGATATTGAGTAGGCTACAGCATTTTTTATTATTAACTCAAATAGCGCTTCTCTTTTTCCTTCACTAAGTTTTTTTGAATCATTCAGTCCCTGTATTTCATTGTTTGGGTCTAAAATAACGGCTGCTGCAAAAACCGGACCCGCCAGAGGACCCCGCCCAGCTTCATCAACTCCGCATATGTATTTATACCCTTCCCTGTATATCATATGGTCATATTGATAATTTGTCACAGTACCACAACCTTACATAGCTATGCTTTGTTTTACAGTAGCTACAATTATATATTCAGGGCAGATTCAACCCTGCTGGCTTTCAGCCTGAAGTTTTGTTTGGCTTTTCAAGAGTAATTCGTCCAATTTTCCCGCCGCGAAATTCATCTATCAACATTATAGATGCTCGTTCGGTATCAATCTCACCACCTGATATTAGCATTCCCCGCTTTTTTCCGATAAGTTGGAGAAGCTCCCATGCGTCATCCGTTACGTTCTCCGGCAATTTATAACGCTCTTTAAGCAGCTTTTTATAATCCCTGTTTAAAATCACAAGTAAATCATATGCTAGCTCCTCGATG
The DNA here is from genome assembly GCA_003519645.1 of Oscillospiraceae bacterium. Next base: position 29,250 of record DOWI01000304.1, on the reverse strand, counting down.
TCGAGAACTTCGTCCCTAATCGCACCTGTAAATGCCAGATGGCGTGCAACCCTTTGGTCATCAAATTTCGGCCAAAGCACGCCCGGCGTATCTAACATCTGGTATCCATCTGTTGTCACATACCATTGATTGCTACGCGTAACACCGGGACGATCCTCTACCTTTGCTTTCCCTCCATGAGACATGCGATTAATAAATAAAGATTTACCTGAATTTGGGATTCCAGCTACCATCATTCTGATTGGTCGATTTAACATACCCCTTTTTTTCCACTGAGCAATGCGTTCGGACATAACTTCACGAATTAATGGCGTAAAACTGCCAAGGCCGCGACCACTTTTACTATCGACTGAAATTGCCGGAATATTATTTTCACGATAATTCCGGATCCATACAGAAGTGACAGCATCATCGGCAATATCTGATTTGTTTAGTATTAAAATCCGCGGCTTGCCGGATATAAGAGAGCTCAAGTCAGGATTACGGCTGCTTTCCGGAATCCGGGAATCAATAATTTCAACGACTATATCAATCAAGGGCAGACATTCTTTTATTTTTCTCTTTGTTTTTGTCATATGCCCCGGATACCATTGAATACTGTCCAACTTATAACCTCTCCTTGGTTTTGATATTAAAGATAAACGCTAGTTTAAAAATCCCAGTTTTCTAGATGGATAGAATCGAAATATAGCTTTTCCGACTACATCCTTAATGTTTATAAATCCAACTTCAGCAGAACGGCTATCCTTTGATATTTCCCTGTTATCACCCATAACTACCAAATACCCTTTTGGAACCTCCTTTGTTTCGGATCCAAATTCGCGTAATACCGTTTTGCCCTGTGTATAATTTTCGTTGAGGATAACTCCATTCAGAACAACTTCCCCTGTATCAGGAAGTATCGCAATCCTATCGCCTCCGACTGCAATTACCCGCTTTACAAGCGGATCCTGCGTATACCGGTTTATTACAATAATATCCCCATGCTGGGGCTGATATAGAAAAGTTAATAGCACCAATCTTTCCTTATCGTATAAAGTAGGAACCATGGAATCACCATCAACGCCAACGATACGAAAAATAAAAATAAATGCGAGCACAACACAAATAAGGGAATATATTGCCGCCTCTACCCATTCATATATGGCAGACGACATTTTACTAATTTCGGTTTTGGTTTTTGTGTTATTATCAGCTTTCGCTTGCTCAATCAAGCCTTTAGCGAATTTGCTTTTAATAGAGGACATATCATTACAACCCTCCGACTTGGCTTATTGTAAAGAATCTGAATATCGCCTTGCCCATAATGTCCTCATATTTTATAAAGCCTATTTCAGACATAGTACGGCTGTCTCTTGAATTTTCGCGGTTATCACCCATAACAAAAAGCCAGCCATCAGGAATCGGCTTCGCTTTATATTCATTCTGATATTCAATTGGTTCGGTAATACCGATTGAATAAGATGACTCGTTAACCACTTTACCATTTACAATTACTTCTTGAGAATCACCAATAATTTCAAGGGTGTCTCCCCCAACGGCAATCACACGTTTTACCAAAGGTTCCTGCGTATATCTGTTAATAATAATTATATCCCCCCGTTTTGGCGTATAAAACAGGCGAGTAATGATCAGACGATCTCCATGAAAGAGTGTACGATTCATTGAATTTCCATCGACACTAACAATACGAAATAGAAAAGAAAAAACCAAGGTAACGCATAAAAGTGAAAATACCGCTGCCTCCATCCATTCGTATAGACTGCCGATTGTATTATTACTGGGTGAGTCACTTGTTTTGTTTATATTAACAATTTCACCGTTCATTTTGGGTCATCTCTTTTCCATTGATTATAGAGGCAGTATACCACATTTATTTTATAATATAAAGAAAAAAGGGACTTAATGTCCCTTTTTCTAATAAATCAACTTCTTCTTAACATAGTAAAACCTATGATTAGCGAATAAGCTCTTTAACCTTTGCAGATTTTCCCATACGTTCACGAAGATAATACAGCTTACTACGGCGAACTTTACCGTAGCGAATAACGGTAACATTTGCGACGTTGGGTGAATGAACCGGAAAAACCCTTTCAACGCCTACGCCATAAGAAACACGGCGTACAGTAAAGGTTTCTGTAACTCCGCTGCCTTTTCTTGCAATCACTGTTCCTTCAAAGGCCTGAATTCTTTCACGCTCACCTTCACGGATTTTAACATCAACACGAACCGTGTCTCCAATAGAGAAAGCCGGAATGCTTTCCTTAATACTGTCACTTGCAATCGTTTTTAATGCGTCCATAATAAATTTTCCTCCTTGTTTCTTCAGACATTCATGCTCAAATAATGTAGCAGAGGACTGTCCGCGTTAACATCCAAACCTGCATTCTGCACGTTGATATTAACCCCCACGAAGCACATCTGCTCCACGGCTATTCAAATACCGATATATACTAGCACATATCGGACGCAAATGCAATACTTTTGTTACTTGCCTTTATATAATCTTTAATCTGCTTTTTCATATTTACTAACTTATAAATTAATATATCGTTTTCTAATTTTTCTGCTATAATAATTAATTGTAGTTATTCAATACATAATTATATATTGTCTGGGAATGAGGAATTGTCTAAATGAAATATGCAGTGGTTTTATGTGATGGAATGGCAGATACGCCAAATGAGATGCTTGGCGGTAAAACACCGATGGAAATTGCAAAAAAGCCTACTATGGACTGGCTTGCCTTACATGGAGAGGTTGGATTACTTAAGACTGTTCCGGATGGCATGGCACCGGGAAGCGATGTTGCCAATTTGACTGTTATGGGCTACGATACAAAAGAATGCTACACAGGACGGTCTCCTCTTGAAGCTGCAAATATAGGAATTAATTTGGAAGATAACGATGTTGCTTTTAGATGCAACCTGGTAACGCTATCTGATTCTGAGGATTATCCTCATAAAACCCTTATTGATTACTGCGCGGGTGATATTCATACAGAACCTGCTCGGAAAATTATTCAGGATATTCAATTATCTTTCGGCGGAGGAGAATTTGATTTTTATGCAGGTACAGCATACCGTCATTGCATGGTATGGCATGGTGGAAAAACTGCGCTGGGTAAAATCACTCCTCCTCACGATATAACGGGGCGTACGATCGGTGATTACCTTCCGCTTCATCCTAATGCTGCCCCCCTTCTTGTTATGATGAAAAAAAGCATAGAATTATTGAAGGAGCATCCTGAAAATCTACTGCGTAAAAAAGAGGGGCTGAATCCAGCAAACGCAATCTGGCTTTGGGGCCAAGGAAACCGACCGCATCTTCAATCATATTTTGAACGCTTCGGTGTCAAAGGCTCGGTTATTTCTGCGGTTGATCTGATAAAAGGAATCGGACGTATTGCAGGAATGAATGTATGTGATATAGAAGGTGCCACGGGTTATATCGATACCAATTATGAAGGAAAGTTGTCTGCCGCTTTAAATGATCCAAACAATGACCAGGATTTTGTTTATGTCCATGTCGAAGCACCAGATGAATGCGGTCATCGAGGTGAGGTGCAGAACAAGGTGCGGTCAATTGAAGACATTGACCAAAAGATCATCTCCCCATTGCTGAAAGGAATGAAAAGTATGGGTGAATTTCGCCTTTTAGTTCTGCCTGATCATGCAACTCCGCTTTCTATTCGCACGCATACCAGTGAGCCTGTTCCCTACATTTTATATGCTAGTGACAATAGTAATACTTCCGGCGTAAGCTGCTTTCATGAAAACTCGGCAGCAGAAACAGGTATTTATGCAGAACAGGGTCATACACTGATACAACGACTTTTTGCTAAAAGTAGATAGTCGACGGTTTTGTATCCATTTCACAAAATATATGCGAATTAGAAAGAAGGTTCTGCGAAATGAAATAAAATCCATTTCGCAGAGCCTTCTTTTTACTCTATCGTCATATATGCAACATAGCCGCTTGGCTCTGATTTTCCGTAATACACCCAAACATCGTTATAGCCTGAAACCTTTACGGTAGCTCTGAATTCACGAACCCCCGCCGACCTGTTATCATCCATATGGACCTCAACGGAAAGATTCGAAGGTTTTATTTTATCAATAGATTTCTTGTTGCCAATTAGTACAACGTTAATATTCTGCGTGGTAAGAGTATAGTTAACTCCCGAAGGCTTGTTAATTACCATAGTATTTTGTTTGGTAAGATTAAGATTAATGGTTTTGGATACAAAATCATCGAAGTTAAAGGTTACAGTGACTTCCTTTGTTCCTTCCAAAACTGTTATTCCCTGGGGAATATCAAGTTCAATCGTTCTTTTCATATTATTCAGATTCAAGTGGTTAAAATCAAATGTCCCAATATCGGAAATATCATCCGCAAAGGTCTCCACCTGTTCAGGCGTCCCTAATATCTCAATGGATGAAGGTGATATTGTGATATATTCGCTAATATCTTTGAACCCGTTGGGTTTGTGTTTATAGTAGTAAGTTAAGTTAATCTTGCGTTTAACATGTACCGGAACATTAATATCAACCTTATTATCTTTAGCAATACCTGCAAAAGAACAAAGTTCGGTGTCAACCGGCTTTTGGTTTTCGTCGTATGCCGTTAAAGTAGCTGAAAAAGTGGTTACTTCCGAGATGGTTTTGGGTTCATCTACTTTTGCTGTTACTGAAACAATTTTACTGATAACCGATTTTGGACCTTCAATTTTAACTGTACCATTCTCAACGGCAACAATCGGAGTTGCTAATACATAACCTGTAGATTCATCTATTTTAACATCATCAATATCAACATTTATTGGAAAGGTTTTAGAATCAACATAATCACAAAACACGGTTGTTTCACCCGGCACAACATCAATGATTGAAAAATCTGAATCATTACTGTTCTTAGAAGCTTTTAGATAAACCGGCCATTCACCAACGCCTTTAATCTCATTGTAATCCCCGATTATTCTGAAATTGTCTTCAGTTAACCGATGAATAACAAACCAGCTTCCTCGAACCTTAATACTTACTCTTGTTGAGACACCGGTAAATATTTTCATCCCAGTATTACCAGCATAAGTATTCTCAAGACTTAAATTGGCTGTTTTTGTGATCGTTGTTACATCCTCACTGCTTACTGTGTGTACGGCACCCCAAATTGCCAGCGCTGATATAACTGAGAAAAGAACCATTAATTTTTTATTATGAAGCAGTTTGTTTAGGGAAAATTTTCCTCTCATTTGGTTTTCCACCTCCGGAACAGGTTCTTCGATTTTATTTCTCCGTCTTTATCTCTCCGAGACCTATTCCACAGCATTCCGTTTTCCAAAGCAACCCGCAGAGCCTCCATCGAATAATTGCGCTTCAGTTCTCCACCGACCGCCACAGAAATAATCCCTGTTTCTTCTGAAAGAACAACAACCAATGCGTCGGAATTTTCGCTCATTCCAACTCCGGCACGATGACGAGTTCCAAGCTCACGGCTNNAGGAGCTCACGGCTAATCTGCTGATTGTCGGTCAAAGGTAAAATACAGCCAGCGGCATGAACAACACCGTCACGCATTACCATAGCCCCGTCATGTAAAGGCGCATTATTAAAGAATAGATTTCCAATTAGCTCCGGAGTTGGTTCCGCGTTAATAACTGTGCCAGAATTAATAATTTCCCCTAACTTGGTTGTTCTCTCAAAAACAATCAAAGCTCCCATTTGCTGCTTTCGAAGTAATTCAATCGCTGAACAGACAGCCGATATGGCGCGCTGCCAACGTTTAATCTCCATTTCGGTTTCTTCATCACTCATGCCAAAAAGATTAATCGGACTAAATCTTGAATGCGCAACCTGCTCGAGCGCACGCCGAATTTCAGGCTGAAATATAATGATTATAACTAGTAAGCTGTAATCAAAAACAGCTTTAAGTAAATAATACATTGTTTTTAGATCTAACAATGATGCCGTCAGAAATGCAAGCCCGAAAATCAGTATGCCTTTTAAAAGCTGCTCGGCACGCGAATCGCGTACAAGCTTAATGATACTGTAGATAACAAATGCAACAAGTGTCACATCAAGTGTGTCCCTGAACCAGTCGATGGAACTAAGGAACGCTACTATATTATCCCAAACAATGCTGAACCATTCAGACACAAATAATTCATCCCTTCGTTCACATCCTAAGTTTATCACACAATCACATATATTATTTTATCATAAATCGGGATTATTGCAATCCTTATTGTCGTGATTACCAATAATATCTGTCTATATTTGCTTGCGTGAAATTTGGGCAATATTTCTAATTGATTTACATACATACTGCGCTTCCCTAAATGTGGTAAAGACTGATGGAGCAAGCCGTACTGTTCCTGTATTCAGAGTTTTAAATTTTCTATGTGCGCATGGTGAGCAATGAAGACCTGCTCGTACAGCAATCCCCTTTTCACTGAGCATTAATGCAGTTTCTTCGCTGTTATATCCTTCAATATTAAATGATAAGACCGGAGCTGTATAAACCAAATCAGGAATTTGAGTGTAAAGTATAACACCTTTAATGCTTTTTAGCTGTCTATATATAAACCTCATATGCTCGGTTTCCTGCTCTAAAATACGTTTTAAACCAATTCTATTTACAAATTCAATTCCGGCGGCTAAACCTATAATACCTGCTGTATTGAGTGTCCCGCTTTCAAATCGGTCTGGCAGTTCTTCGGGTTGGTTTAATTCGGTTGAAAGGCTGCCGGTTCCCCCTTCTATCAATGAGGGTAGATTCTGGTCACAGTTGCAAAGCAACATTCCGATCCCCATCGGACCATATAATCCTTTATGCCCGGGAACGCAAAGATAATCAATACAATCGGCCTGCATATCAATCGGAAAAACGCCTGCACTCTGCGCGGCGTCGACAATAAACTTAAGTCCATATTCATGCGCCAGCATACCTATTTCACGAATCGGCAGTCGTATTCCGAAAACATTAGAGGTGTGCAGACAGATAATCGCTTTTGTCTCGGGAGTAATACATTTGCGGAACGAATTTAATGTTTCCTGTGTATTTCCAAACGATACACTTGCAACTTCATATATACTCGAATCTTTTGATAATGCATGCAGTGGTCGCATTACGGCATTATGCTCCAAATCGGAAACGATTACGCGGCCTCCGTTTTTTAATAATCCCTTTATAACAATATTCAAAGCTACAGTGCAATTCTGAACAAATATGACATTTGAGGGATTGTTAAGATTAAAAAAGTGTGCAACCGCTTCCCGGCTTCGATAAATTTCCCATGATGCCGCCAGTCCCATTTTATGTCCGCTTCTTCCTGGATTTGCACCGTAAATCGTCAACGCCTTCTGAACCGCATCTCGAACAATAGTTGGTTTTGGCCATGTAGTTGCCGCATTATCAAAATAAACGGTATCCGGTAAAGAATTCATAAGGCATCATTCATTTGCTTTGATCCACGAATACGTATCCCAACAGATCGGAGCAGAGCTTCCGCTTTTTCAAAATCAGATGTTACCAAAAGGCAATAACCACATCCGTTTTTAATTGTATCATCGGTTGAACGGCTGATATAGGAACAAATGCGGTTCTGTTCCAGAACCGCTTTGCCTCGCATGGCATTCGTAACAGAACTTACATAAAAGCACATACTACTCAATCTTATCACCTCAGTTTACAGACTTCTATATACCAATATATGCAGTCATGGTGTCCAAGGTCATAAGGATTAAGTCGTGGAATAATGTGTAAGTATCAGTCAGCAGCATGAAGAAGGCATACCGCATGCGCGGCAATACCTTGTCCTGCCCCCGAAAAACCAAGATGTTCCTCAGTCGTTGCTTTTATGCTGACCTGCGTAATATCAATGCTGCACGCATTAGCAATTCTGAATCGCATTGCCTGTGTATATGGTTTCAACTTGGGAGCTTGCACAATTACAGTTGCATCAATATTCCCGATTCTCCATCCAGATAATTTAATGGTTTCGACCGCAAACTGCAAAAACTCTATACTGTTAGCATTTAAATATGAATTATCCGTATCCGGAAACATCTCACCTATATCACCCATTGCCGCAGCTCCCAGCAATGCATCTGTGATTGCATGCGTCAGCACATCTGCATCCGAGTGTCCGAGAAGTCCCTTATCAAAAGGAATATCTACCCCCCCTAATATAAGCTTTCGATCCTTAACAAGTCTATGCACATCATAACCATGTCCGATACGCATTTGCACCCTCCTTAGTCGGCAGATATGTGATTTGTAAGCATGCATTCTGCAATCGTAATATCCTCCGGAGTCGTTATCTTTATATTAGAATATTCGGATTTTACAAGAAAGACTCTATGCCCAAAGTGCTCAATAAGCTGGCAATCATCTGTAAAGTAACTTTCGTTTACATTGTTCGATTCAATTGCGTTTAAGTAAAGCTTGCGTTCAAACACCTGTGGTGTCTGAATACACCATACAAACTGCCTGTCAGGGGTATCTTTTACGAAGCTGTTTTCATCCGAAATTTTAACTGTGTCCTTTGACGGAACGGCAGCAGTTGCGGCACCGTAAAGACGTGCATATTCAACAACCTTNNACTTATCGATTGTGTCAGGTCTGACTAAAGGCCTTGCGCCATCGTGTATTGCGAAATATGCGCTATCCTTTATGAGGCGTACACCGTTAAATACCGATTGTTGTCTTGTCTCCCCGCCTGTAAGGATAAATCTCACTTTATGGAAATTATATTTCCTACATATATTTAAAAACTGCTTTACATCGTCAGGCCTTGACACAAGAACAATATCCCGGATATGATTCGCCGCCTGAAATGCCTTAATCGAATGTGCAATTACAGGCATATCATCCAGCGCCGCCAACTGTTTTGAAATGCCGCACATCCTTGAGGAACTGCCCGCGGCTACAATTACGGCGGATGCTCGATTGTCATCATGAGCCGGAGGTGGTGCACTGAAAACCGAAGTCTGTTCCATCTGTTGCATTCCTTTTCTGTGTTTTTTATAACGCTACGCTGCACAATTGAAAACATGTCATCCAAAGTGTCGCCCGCAACTCTCTGAATGACATGTAAAATGACATGTAAATTTAAAAATAAAGTTTACTAAATAGAAATATCATGTGCAATATTGTATAACTCAAAATCAAACGGCTTTTTCATTCTAAGTGCAACTTCAATATCAAAATCAATAATCTGATCGCTTTGAATGGCTACAACCCGGTTGCTTTTCCCCTCAATCAACAGTTCAACGGCCCTATAACCCATCTCGCTTGCGAGAACGCGGTCACGGACGGACGGAGTACCCCCTCGCTGAACATGCCCTAGGATGGTTGCACGGCTTTCAATACCCGTTTCTTTTTGAATTCTTTCCGCCAACTCCATAACACCGCCAACGCCTTCGGCAACCACAATAATGAAGTGCTTTTTGCCGGTTAGAGAAGTGGTTTTCATTCTGCTTAATATCTCCCGTTCAAAATCATAGGGAACTTCAGGTACAATTATTGAGGTGGCACCAATTGCAATACCAACATTAAGGGCAAGATAACCGGCATTCCGACCCATCACTTCCACGACACTGCAGCGATCATGGGACTGAGCGGTATCGCGCAGTTTATCAACCATTTCCATACAGGTGTTCATTGCCGTATCATAGCCTATTGTGTATTCACAGCAGGAAATATCATTATCAATTGTTCCGGGAATACCGATACAGGGCAAGCCGTGTTTTGTCAAATCCTGCGCACCGCGGAATGAACCGTCGCCTCCGATTACAACAACACCTTCAATTCCGTTATCACGACAGGTCTTTATTGCTTTCTGCATACCTTCCTCTGTGCAAAATTCCGGGCTGCGGGCTGTATAAAGCATGGTCCCGCCTCGATGGATAATATCGGAAACACTGCGCAAATTCATCGGAAATATATCGCCATGAATTAATCCATTATAACCGCGATAAACGCCGAAAACCTCGAGTTTTTTGCTTAACGCCGTACGAGTCACTGCGCGAATGGCAGCATTCATACCCGGAGCATCACCCCCGCTCGTTAATACGGCAATTTTTTTAACAGACATCGGTACCCTCTCCTTATTTCCTGCACGTAAAACTATGATACTACATTTATTTTATCCAGCAAGCTTTATTATACAACAATTATTTCATAAAGCGCAAGTGATGTACAGTAAAAAGTCCCACCGTATTATTTTGTATTTTGTCGATTGCAGACAAAAACAACATTTTCTTTACCAATAATTCTACTTAATTCTTTCAGCATTACATCATTTGGCGAAACCGCCATATGTTCGGGGGCACGCATAATTTTTCCGTTATCCTGAAAACGAATATATATTGGTACTGTTCCTTCGAAAACAGAGGTAACCAAGCAGATTCGGCGATAATCTTCACCATCGGCTGAAGAAATACGTAAATACAGACCCGGCGGTGCTTCGTGTGTTTTATTGCGGTATCTTGTGCTTTCATTCAGTCCAAGCTGTGTAGGAGAGATTTCTGTGTTTTTATCAAGGCTGTCAACGATTATTTTGGGTTCTTCATCCTCCCTGATGCTGATACGACCAAGCACTATGACTAGTTCACCTAAATGAATGAATGAGGCAAACCGAGAAAGCACACGAGGGAATATAATCAGCTCGATTGAACCATATAAATCCTCCAACACTGCATAAGCCATTGTTGCATTATTTTTTGTATTCTTCTGCCGAATATCGCCCAACAATCCAAATAGCGTGACTGTATCTCCATCTTGAAAGTCTCCTGAATTCTCTTCTGCAGACGATAATATATGATCGATGCGATTAACCCGTGATTCTAGGTATAGATTGGAATATGGAGCAAGAGGGTGTCCGGATATGTATAAGCCGGTAACCTCCTTTTCCATGGCGAGTAGCTCTGAATAAGAATATTCCGGGCGCTCCGGCAGCTTGGGCTCGTCAAAGCCATCTTCGCCTGTTGTATCAAATAAGCCGATCTGTCCTGAAAGATTTCGCTTGTTTTCCTCATCCAGTTGGTTCAAAACAGCGTTGGCGGATTCAAGCATTTCTCTACGGTTTGCACCGAGACCGTCCAAGGCACCGCAGCGAATCAGGCTTTCCAAGGATCTAGTATTAAACTCTCGTCGTACCGACATACGCCTACAGAATGGGTAAAATCCTGTAAACGGACCTTCTTGCTCCCGCTCACGAATCAGCTCTGTAATCAGTCCCCTTCCAAGATTTTTAACTGCCAGCAAGCCGAACCGGATCCCTTCCGCGCTTACAGAAAATCCTGAACCGCTTTCATTGGCCGAAGGCGGATATATTTTGATACCTAATCTGTCGCATTCGGCTATATATCCCGCAACCTTATTGCTACCATCAATAACACTTGTCAGCAGCGCGGCCAGATATTCCTTTGGGTAATAGCATTTCAAATATGCAGTCTGATAGGCAACAAGCGCATATGCAGCGGCGTGCGCCTTATTGAAAGCATAGGAGGCAAACGATGACATTTCGTTGAATACGCGTTCCGCCACTTCGGGTGAAACACCCCGTCGAATACACCCTTCAACCTCTGTATTACCATCTTGGTTCACCAGACCGTAAATAAATATCTGTCGCTCACGTTCCATTACATCGTGTTTTTTATTTGACATTGCACGACGTACAATATCCGCACGCCCCAGTGAATACCCTGCCAGTTCACGAAATATCTGCATGGCCTGTTCCTGATACACAATACAGCCGTTGGTAACCTCTAATATAGACTTCAGCAGCGGGTGTGCATAGTGGATTTGATTTGGGTGGTGTCTGTTGTGAATATATTTCGGAATCGAATCCATAGGTCCGGGACGATACAGAGAAATAACTGCAATTAAATCCTCAAAGCAATTCGGACGCAGGTTTGTAAGCACTCTCTTCATGCCGGATGACTCAAACTGAAAAACACCCTCGGTGTTGCCCAGTGACATCATCTCGAAGACAGCATTGTCATTAAGTGGGATTTTCTGTATGTCAAATTCGGGGTAATGCTTTCTTATTTCTGTTTGCGCGTCGTCAATCACAGTTAAGTTGCGAAGACCGAGAAAATCCATTTTCAGCAGNNCCTCAAGTATATTCATTGTGTACTGCGTTGCAATCAACTCACCGTTCATACACAAAGGAACATAATCATTGACAGGCTTGTCCGTTATTACAACACCGGCAGCGTGTGTAGACGCATGGCGCGGCATTCCCTCCACCTTTTTGGCCATATCAAGCAGCTCTCTGACCTGCCGATCCCCTTCATACAGCTCAAGGAGAGGTTTTGATTGCTGCAGCGCTTTATCAAGTGTCATGCNNCAGTTCCCACGGAACAAGCTTTGCCGTTCTATCCGCCGTTGCATGAGGGAGTCCCATAGCTCTGGCAACATCCCGTATCGCCGCACGCGCCGCCATTGTTCCGAATGTTACAATCTGCGCCACGTGATCTGCGCCGTATTTTTCAATAACATAGTCTATCACAAGCTGCCGTTTTTCATTGCAAAAATCTATATCAAAATCCGGCATGCTAACACGTTCCGGATTTAAGAATCGTTCAAATAGCAAATTATACTTGATTGGGTCGATGCCTGTGATTCCGATACAGTAAGCACAAAGACTGGCAGCTCCCGACCCTCTGCCGGGTCCGACCGGTATATCATGGCTTTTTGCGTACTGTACAAAATCATTCACAATGAGATAATAATCGACATATCCCATCTTCTGTATGATATCCATTTCATATTCCAGTCTTTGAACAATAGGCGGATCTGGGCTGTCGCCATATTTATTGCGCAGTCCCTCCCAGCATTTCTTCCGGAAATACGCTGTACTGTCCCCACCCGGTGCGTCAAATCTAGGAAGCTTAGTTTGGCCAAACTGAAAATCCAGATTGCATGAATCAGCAATTCGCATGGTGTTATCAAATGCCTGGGATATATCAGGAAAAAGCGCTCTCATCTCCTGCTCGGATTTTAGATAGAACTCATCCGTTTCAAATAACATTTTGGTAGGCTCATGAATGGTTGTATTGGTTTGAATACACACCAGCACCCGCTGCATCTCGGCATCATCGCGGGTTAGATAGTGAGCATCGTTGGTACAAACAAGCGGAATACCGGTTTCCTGTGATAGTCTTATAATCTGCGGATTGACAGTCCTCTGTTCAGCCAGACTGTGATCTTGAATCTCAAAATAATAATTCCCACGGCCAAAGAGATTGTCATACCAGAAAGCTGTTTGTCTTGCACTTTCAGTATCACCCTTTAATAAGGCACGAGGAATTTCGCCGGCTAGACAAGCGGACAGCGCGATTAGACCATCATGATATTGTTCAAGAAGCGCATGGTCTACACGAGGCTTTTTATAAAACCCTTCCGTCCAAGCTGCTGAAACAAGCTTAATAAGGTTTTGATATCCGATTTCATTTTTGCATAAAAGAACAAGATGGGAGGTTTCACCGTCCAATTCGTGTACTTTATCAAAACGTGAACGTGCAGCAACATAGACTTCACATCCAATAATGGGTTTTATTCCAGCTTTTTTAGCCTCTTTATAAAAATCAATTGCCCCATACATTGCACCATGATCGGTAACAGCAACTGCTGATTGACCTAACTCACTCACTCTTTGAATCAGTTTACGAATGCGGCAGGCGCCATCCAACAAGCTATATTCACTATGAACATGTAAATGAACAAAACCGGACATAACGCCGCCCCTTTCTATACATTTATAATTCTTTAGATATTTCTATAATCCGCTTCAGGCGATGATTCACTCCTGATCGGCTTAGTGGTTTCGGTAATAATTCTCCCATCTCCCTAAGCGATAGATCGGGATTGTTAAGACGAAGCTCTGCAAGCTCGCGAAGTTCATCAGGCAGGCTGTCAAGCCCTCTGCGCTGTTGGATTATACGGATTGCGGTTATTTGTGCAAGAGAAGCTGCGACCGTTTTATCTATATTTGCGTTTTCACAATTCGCAATTCTGTTGGCTGTATTGCGAATATCCTTAATAATTTTAACGCCCATGATTTCCAGCGAAGCGTTGGTTGCCCCCATCAATGTTAGACAGTCCTCGATCTGTCCGCTTTCCTTCAAATATATGATATAAATGCCTTTTCGTCTCACCAGCCGTACATGAATACTCATTTCACCCATCAGCGCCATTATATCAAGACTTAACCGATAATATGGTATGCTGAACTCCATGTGATAATCTGTGTTAGGATCAGTCAATGCTCCGCATGAAAGAAAAGCGCCTCTGATATAAGCGGCGGCACACTGCTCACATTCGAAATTCGCTCTATTAAGCCGTATTGTAATATCGGATAAAGAATGGCCAAAGCGATTTAATATTTTTATTCGGTCAGCATCCTGATGTACATTGATTACATTTATTCCGCTGGTACGAACGATATGCTCAAAAGATTCATTATCAATACAGCAGGAATGTTTAATAAATGACTGATAGGCTTGGCAGACCGCACTGTTCTCTGTATGAAGTGAAATTGAGGATGCAGAAAACGAACGGCCGCATTCCAAAAGTCCGTATGCCTGAGCAGCAAAACAGCAAGGCTCATTTGGCAAGAGCTGTGCAAGCTCTTTTTTAACATCGGATGAAAATGACATTTGAAACTCCCCCTTCTTTCAAATAAAATACAGGAGATTATTAAAATGAATCAAATCTTACCAATGTCTCTATGATTCACCATTGTGCGATATCCTGCCTGTGAAATATGACAGCGCAGTGCCTCCGCCAAAGCAACTGAACGATGCTTGCCTCCGGTACAGCCTATTGCGATAACCAGCTGGCTTTTGCCTTCGTTTCTATAAAGCGGAAGCATATAGTCCATAAATTCATAAAGCCTTTTTTTAAAACCGCGTACCTCATCGGTTTCCATAACAAAATCTCTTACATCTTTATCAAGACCGGTTTTGTTTTTGAGTTCAGGTTCATAGAAGGGATTGGGAAAACAGCGAACATCAAATACAAGATCAGCCTCAGAGGGATATCCGTATTTAAATCCGAATGAGAGACATTGGACCATCATAGCCTGTGTCGCACTACCCAGAAACAGTTCCGTGATTCGCTCCTTGAGCTGCGAAGGCGATAAAAAACTCGTGTTGATAAGGTAATCGGCGCGGTCAAAAAGAGTTTTTAAGAGCTCCCGCTCGGCTGCAATTGCATCCTGTACATTGTTAATTCCGGCCGACACAAGCGGATGCTGTCTTCTTGTTTCCTTATATCTTCTGGCCAAAACCTGATCATCACAGTCTAGAAACAGAATTTTATAGTTGCTTCCCATTTGTCTTATGGAAGTCAGCGCGTCAAATAAAGCGCCAAACGTTTGACCACCGCGCACATCAACAACTATCGCCACACGTGATAGGTTTTCCTCCGACTGAATGCAAAGCTCCGCAAATTTGGGTAACAGCTTAGGAGGCATATTATCAACGCAATAATAACCGATATCCTCCAGTGCAGTTACAACACGTGATTTGCCTGCACCGGATAAGCCGGTTACAATAATAAATTCCACTGTATTACCTACTTCCTGTATTCAAAAGAATATCACTAACCCACAAAGCAAACTTCAGGCTGGAGCCTTACACCATGATCGCAAAAAACCTTATTAATCACCTGATCGGCAAGTTTTAGCACATCATTACTGGTGGCTCCACCTAGGTTAATAATAAATCCAGCATGCTTTTCGCTCACCTGAGCTCCGCCTACACGGCAACCCTTTAGTCCACTGCCTTCTATTAATGCCCCTGCAAAATATCCCTTTGGGCGCTTAAAAAAGCTGCCTGCGCTCGGATATTCCAGCGGCTGTTTGTCTCTTCTCAGCCTCATNNGCGCTGCCCTATTACATGTGATTCATCCGGTTTTAATCGAAACGCTGCAGAAGTTATAAAGCATCTGTTTTCCATAAATACACTGTGACGGTACCCCAGCTTCATATCCTCAGCTTGGACACGGTATACTTCCCCATCTGGATATACAGCCTCTGCCCAATTAATTACATTTGAAATCTGACCGCAGTAAGCTCCGGCATTCATATAGACCGCACCACCAACAGTACCCGGAATTCCATAGGCAAATTCCAGTCCGGACAGCCCATTGTCTCTGGCAAATCTGCATAAAGACTTTAAGGGCAATCCGGCATGGCATATAATCACTCCGTTTTGAATCTCTGGATTTGAGAATCGACCGTCAAGCTTTAATACCACTCCGCGTATGCCGTTATCACTAACCAATAAATTCGATCCGTTGCCAATTAGCATAAGGGGAACGTTATTTTCTGCACACAATTTTTTAATGCGTTGCACCTTATCGTTACTATCTGCTGTAACCAACAGATCTGCATATCCGCCGATGTGAAATGAGGTATATTCTGCCATAATGGCGTTTTCACGGACATCACATCCAATTGAACGGCAGGCTAGAGCTATTTGAGTCTTTTGCAACATGTTCCCCTCCGTTAAAATGTATTTATATTTCTAAAAAAACCATGAATATAAAATTTATCAAACAATTCTTATATTCTTTTTAGCTAAAAACTTATTCATATTCTCAACACTCGAATTAATAACAAGCTCAGGAGGAAAGTCAATTTCTCGCAGCATTTTAAAACAATTCGGAAAAAGACCAACCCACTCATGATAATGTGAATCCGAATTGATTGAAACAGGTGCATTATATTTTTTACATAGCTCTGCAATGCGCCGACAATTAGGAATTGAGGTTTTACGAACAGCATAANNGAGTTCCACTGCCTTGCCGTTTTTTGCAAAAGCCTGAATCACCGTTTCATAGTCATATGCATATTCCGGTGATCCGGAATGTCCGATTATATCGACATTTGGATTCTCGGCAACCGCAAGCCATGCAGCTGTACATTCATCAACAGTACCTGTCGGCATAATACCGCCGTGCATAGAAGCTACAACAAGCTCCAAGCGACCAAGAATATCATCATTCATATCCAGATGTCCGTCAAAGTCCATTATATTTGCTTCTACTCCTTTTAGCACTCTTACACCTTCAATTATATCTGGCAGATCGTTAAGATTCCCAAAATATGAGCTTTTCGGTGCATCCCACATTGCAGTCCCATGATCTGTGCATCCTACAGCAGTCAAGCCGCGTCGCGAGGCAGCTTGAGCTAGTTCGGTAATGGTACTGTACGCATGTGTACTTGCTATTGTATGGCAGTGTAAATCCGCTATAATCGCATATTCAATTTGTAATTTCAATCTGGTCGTCCTTTCTTAAGCTCTATTCCAGTCCAACTTCACTTCAAAAGAGGCAGGCTCCTGTGCATCCATACCAAGATTGTGCATCAGCTCCTGCGCTGCGTTATAACCCATTTTTTTCTGCCTGTTATTCATTGCAGCAACTTCAATAATAATTGCAAGGTTTCGACCAGGCTTGACGGGAATTGTAACCATCGGTACACGTATGTTTAAGATTTCGGTAATTTCGTTGTCAAGACCCATTCGGTCATATACCTTGTTATTATCCCATTGTTCAAGCTGAATTACCATATCGATTTTCTCAGTGATCTTAACCGACCCCATACCGAATATACGGCGGGCATTTACAATACCAATACCTCGAAGCTCGATAAAATGCCGAATATTGTTAGGTGCAGACCCCACCAAGGTTTTGGATGATACACGTCGTATTTCAACGGCATCATCAGCGATAAGTCGGTGTCCGCGTTTTATTAGCTCAATCGCTGTTTCGCTTTTTCCTACTCCGCTGTCACCGACCAATAGAATACCTTCGCCGTACACCTCAACAAAAACGCCGTGACGTGTAATCCGCGGAGCAAGCTGCACATTAAGAAATGCTATCAGAGTTGCCATAAAACTGGATGTTGAATCCTGCGATTTTAACAAGGGTACATTGTATCGTACACAACACTTCCTAAGTTCAGGAATTAAATCAAGATTTCGACAAACAATAATTGCAGGCGGCTGCCGGGAAACAAAGTCCTCTATGCGCACAGTCCTAATCTCAGCACTTAAATCTTCTAAGAATCCGATTTCACTTTTTCCAAGCACTTGAATTCTGGTGCTGTCAAAATAATCGAAATATCCGCCGAGCTGTAAACCTGGACGGTTCACATCCGCGCTTACTATCATTATTTCATCAGGCTTTGCCGGCAAACAAACTGTTTCAAGCATGGTTTCTTTAATAATTTCAGCCAATGAAACTGTAAAGTTCTTAGCCATTACGTAATCCCACCTTTTGAAGGTAATTTTTTTGTGTAACATTTTGTGTTACATTAAAGCTAATAAATATCTTATTATATATTATAGCGGATTTATTGAATTTTTTAAATATCTATTTTAAATAACTTAAGAATCAACCGTTGAAAATGCTTGAAAGCAATTTCTGAATGGTGTAATATTAATATATGTTGTTTAAAGGCCCAATTACGATAGGAAGGCATGATCATTTCTTATGAACAGACTAAAGATTGGACAATTCAACGACTCTTTCCCCCCTACGATTGACGGAGTTGCTCAGGCGGTTAAAAATTATGCAAGCGTATTACACGAGAAACATTGTGATGTTACTGTTGTTACACCGGAATATAAGGGCGTGGTAGACAATTATCCGTTTGAGGTATTCCGCTACCAGTCAATTCCTTTAGATAAGCGTATCGGTTATCGTGCAGGAAATCCGTTTAATATTGAAACCTTAATAAGATTACGCCATAAGCATTTTAATCTTATGCATGTACATGCTCCGTTTGCATCTTCCGTACTTGTTCAAAATATCAACCGTATGCCCAAAGTACCAGTTGTACTGACATACCATACAAAATTTGATATAGACATCTCAAAGCGGATTTCGCTTTCTGGATTTCGAAAAATTGCAATGCGTTTTGTACTTGAGAATATTAACAACGCAGATGAAATCTGGGTTGTAACAGAAGGCTGTGGCAAAGCTCTGCGGAATATTGGTTATAGAGGCGGTTACCGTGTAATGGAAAACGGAACCGACTTTGCATATGGAAAAGCTGAACCTGAAAAGGTCATTGAACTTCGTGAAAAATATAATATTCCCGAAGGTAATTTTGTTTTTCTTTTTGTTGGAAGAATGATGTGGTACAAAAATGTAAGGCTTATTCTTGATTCTTTAAAAATTGCAAAACAAAAAGGAGTTCCTTTCCGCGCATTTATGATAGGAGACGGACTGGATGCACCGCAGATAAAGAAGTATGCTGAAGAAATTGGCCTATCAGAACAAGCGATATTTACCGGCCCGATTTATGACCGCGAGTATTTACGTGTGTTCTATAGTCTTGCCGATGCTTTTCTATTCCCGTCCACTTATGATACCTCGGGCATTGTTGTGAAAGAAGCAGCAGCATGTGATTGCCCTGCCCTTCTTATCCGTGAAAGCTGCGCGGCAGAAGGAGTGCAGCATAACTTNNGGGTTACCTTGCGGAAGAGAATGCAGAATCGTGCGCAGAGGTTTTGATTAGTGCCTGCCAAAGTAAAGACGGGATGCACAAGGTGGGAGCAAATGCCGGCAAATATATATATTTGTCCTGGGATACAGCCGTAGATCGCGCATACAACAGATATGTTGAAATTATCAACACAGACCCCAAGCACCTTCCCTATAATTCAAAGGCAAAATGGGTATGATGTACTGTCACTTTTTTTGGGAATAAAAACCGAGGGGTTTTATACTTGATAGGACTTGGAACAATTGTGAACGTGACTGCGGTTTTGGTGGGCAGTCTAATCGGACTGATCATCAAAGGAGGACTGAAACAGAGATTTCAGGATATAATTTTGCAATCAGTCGGGCTGGCAACTATTTTTATCGGAGCAGCCGGAACCATCCAATGTATGTTTTTAATTACTGAAACAGGAATTAAGGTTTCCGGAACCATTATGATGCCCTTATCACTTGTTATAGGCGCAATAATCGGTGAAGCTATTGATATTGAGAAAAGAATGGACCAATTTGGCAGCTGGCTAAAGAGAAACGTAAAAAGCAATCAGGATTCTAAATTTATTGAAGGATTTGTAACTGCATCATTGGTAGTATGTATTGGTGCGATGGCTGTAGTTGGTTCGATTCAGGATGGTATCAATGCAGACCCTTCTATTTTATATGCAAAATCAATTCTAGACTTTGTTATTGTTATCATATTTTCTTCAACTTTTGGTAAGGGGGTTATGTTTTCCGCAATCCCTTTGGGGATATATCAGGGAACATTGACGTTGTTAGCACGATTTATTGCGCCGGTACTTAACGATTACATAGTCAATAATCTATCGTTTGTCGGTTCAATTCTCATTTTCACCATAGGAATTAATCTAACATTTGGCAAGCGAATTAAAGTAGGAAACATGCTTCCATCGCTGCTCGTTGTCATACTATTCAGTTTAATCGTATCCAGCATTTAAAGTGGCTTTCTTGATAAAAACCATACAGCCTTAACCCTAAGAATTAAAGCTGTATGGTTTTTTATTTCTATCTGCTAGAATGATGTTTTTCCGATATCACGACGGTAATGGGCATCTTCAAAATGTATCTGTAACACAGACTTATATGCTATATTAAGCGCTTCATCTAATGTTTTCTCAATTGTCGTCACGCCCAGTACACGACCGCCGTTTGTATAAAATACTCCTTCATGATACCGAGTGCCTGCATGAAAGATAACCGCCTCATTTTTCTGTCCACTTTGATCAAGACCGTCGATCTGTTTCCCCTTCGGGTATTCACCGGGATAACCACCTGATGCCATTACAACACATGCGCAGGCATCATCCGACCATTCGATTGTGATTTCATTAAGACGCTCTTCTTGAATTGCGCAAACAATATCCAGTAAATCTGTTTTAAGACGCGGCAGCACCACTTGAGTTTCGGGATCGCCGAATCTGCAGTTATACTCGATCACTTTTGGACCATCTGTAGTAAGCATTAGTCCGAAAAACAGACAACCTTTAAACGGTCGGCCTTCTTTCTGCATTGCATCGATTGTAGGCTTAAAAATATGTTCCATACAGTGTTCGGCAACTTTATCATCATAATGGGGGTTTGGGCTGATTGTTCCCATTCCTCCCGTATTCGGCCCCATATCGCCGTCAAAAACTCGTTTATGATCCATTGCAGATACCATCGGATAGATGGTTATTCCGTCCGTAAATGCCAGAATCGAAACCTCTGGTCCCTTCATAAACTCTTCAACAACCACTCTTCTACCTGAAGAACCAAAAACTCGATCCTCCATAATGCTCTTGACCGCAGTCTTTGCATCTTTGTAATTATCGCAAAGGATAACGCCTTTGCCCAACGCAAGTCCGTCTGCTTTTACAACAGCAGGATAGCGCCCACGGTTTCTGATATAGGTCAGCGCATCAGAAGGGTTCTCAAACACCTCATAATCAGCGGTAGGTATATTATATTTTTTCATTAAATGCTTTGAAAATACTTTACTTCCCTCAATAATTGCTGCATTTGCTCGTGGTCCGAATGCCTTGACCCCCTCTTTTTCCAGAGCGTCAACCATCCCGGCAACCAACGGATCATCCGGAGCGACAAATACGAGGTTGACTTTAAGCTGCTTTGCTAGTGCCACTACCCCGGCAATATCATTCGCTTTCACATCAAAGCACTGGGCATCACGACTGANNGCAGTAAAGTTTTCCGCAACGCGGACTTTCCTTTAATTTACGGATGATCGCATGTTCACGGCCCCCGCCGCCTACAACCAGGATATCCATACTATCTTTGTTATTCATGAAGTCACTGCCTTTCCATGACTGTATCAGTGGTGGAACAGTCTGATTCCGTTAAAAGCCATTACCATATTATATTTATTACAGGTTTTTATTACATGATCGTCTCGGATAGAGCCTCCCGGCTGCGCAATATACTGTACACCTGTTTTATATGCACGCTCAATATTATCACCAAACGGGAAAAATGCGTCTGACCCCAGAGATACACCGTTCAGTCCATCCAGCCATGCACGCTTTTCTTCTCGCGTAAGCGGTTTCGGTTTAGAGGTGAAAAATTGCTCCCAAATACCATCTGCCAAAACATCGCACCAATCTTCTGATAGATAGACATCAATGGTATTATCACGATCGGGGCGGCGGATATCCTCTCTAAAAGGCAGCGAAACAACACGCGGATGCTGACGTAAATACCAAATGTCGGCCTTGTTGCCCGCAAGACGCGTACAGTGAATCCTGCTTTGTTGTCCAGCGCCAACACCGATAACCTGTCCGTCTTTTGCATAGCAAACCGAATTAGACTGTGTGTATTTCAGCGTGATCAACGCAACAATCAAATCCATTTTGGCCGATTCCGAGAGTGCTTTATTTTCGGTCACAACATTTTGAAAGAGTGAACCATCAATTTTGATTTCATTCCGTCCTTGCTCGAATGTAATTCCAAATACGTCCTTATTCTCTATTGAATCAGGATTGTAATCGGGATCGATTCTTACAATATTATAAGAACCTTTGCGCTTTGACTTAAGAATTTTAAAAGCTTCATCTGTAAAGCCCGGTGCAATTACACCATCCGACACCTCCCTAGCCAAAAGAGCTGCCGTTTCCTTATCACACATATCGGAAAGCGCTACCCAATCACCATAGGAGGACATCCTGTCAGCACCTCGTGCACGTGCATATGCACAGGCAATGGGTGTAAGTGCAAGATCATCAACGAAATAGATTTTCTTTAATGTTTCATCAAGAGGCAAACCCAGCGCCGCTCCGGCAGGGCTAACATGCTTAAATGACGCTGCAGCCGGAAGACCGCTAGCCTCTTTCAGTTCCCGAACAAGCTGCCAGCTGTTGAATGCATCCAAAAAATTGATATAACCCGGACGTCCGTTTAATACTTCAACCGGCAGTTCACCGCCATTTTTCATAAAAATACGAGACGGCTTCTGGTTTGGATTACAGCCGTATTTCAGCAACAACTCGTTTGGCATAAAGCACTTCCCCTTTACATGTTTTTATTCACAATTCGTGTTTCGGTTTTTAGTGTTTTAATTGAAATGAAACGTGTAAACAGAGATACTCTGTTCTTTTCATTAAGACTGTTCCAAACGGATCCAGTGAAGCTGTCGATTGCACAACCTGTCGTAACTTTTACAGGTTCTCCTTCAAACGAAGGAAGCGGATTTCCGTCCCCCATATAAGTGTGAATAAAATACCCTGTTCCTGCCGAAACGCAGTTGTACTCATAGAAAAATCGATTTACACTTTCAGGGCTTCCGCCATCTGATTTCAGAATGGACAAACTGAGAAGATCCTTTTTCGGATTTACAAAACCCGAAATTCGTGGCGTAAAATTTGGAGCATCCGGCTCAAATGTACGGGTTCTAAGTGCCTCTTCAAAAGATTTACCGGCTTGCATAAATTCACAAATGGTATCAGTCTGGTCACCGTTGGTCACAATTGTGCAACCATTGAGTACCCGTACCGGTGCATATATAATCAATGACGGATCGACCATTTTGCTTTCATCAAAGGCTTTTGTTCTGATACCGTCATCGGTTTTCTCAAAAATTCGGTTCCGGCTGTTTTCGCTGCGTCCCATAATAAAATAGGCAATGACAACCTTATCTCCGTCGTCATTTTTGCCCAAAACGATACCTCGTCCCGGATAGGTAGTGGATGATAGTTCAGTTAACAAGCTTTGTATCTGCAAAAATGATCAGACCTTTCTAATGTTTAGTGAAAACTTAATCAGAAATAATTGTGTTTTTTCCTTGAACCGTAATTTTACCTTCACAAAACAATGATACAGCGCGCGGCAATAATTCCCATTCAGCCTGCCGCATTACTCTGAGCTGTAAAGTCTCGGGCGTATCGCCCTGGTGAATCGGAACAGCTTTTTGAAGGATGATCGCGCCACCATCCGGTATTTCATTTACAAAATGTACCGTAGCGCCCGTCAGCTTAACGCCGTATGATAAAGCGGCCTCATGAACCTTAAGTCCGTAAAAGCCTTTTCCGCAAAAAGCAGGAATCAGTGACGGATGGACATTTATAATGCGATTTGAATATTTTCTTACAATCCGTTCGCCGAGTATACACAGGAAACCCGCTAATACAATAAGATCCGCTTCACAGCTTTCAAGTTCTTTTAAAAGCTCGGTGTCAAATTCATCGGATGAATTAAATGCACTGCGTTCAACAATGGTTGTGCATACTCCATGACGGCGAGCACGCTCAAGGGCATATGCTTCAGACGATGAAGAGATTACATGTATGATTCGTCCGCCGCGGATTTCCCCCGCCTCCTCGGCATCAAGAAGAGCCTGCAGATTTGTACCCCCACCGGAAACCAATACGACTATGTTTAGCATAGCTCAACACCCTTTTCTCCTGTCTCGATATGACCGAGGATTCCCGCCTTCTCTCCTGATTGATTGAGTAACCGTACTGCCTCATCTGCTTTATTAGATGGAACAGCAATACAGAGCCCTATTCCCATGTTAAATGTATTGAACATATCTCGTTCAGGAATACTACCCATCTGTTGGATAAGATGAAACACTGGGAGTACAGGTACGTCGCTTTGTTTAATTACGGCTTTCAAGCCATCCGGAAGCATACGAGGAATGTTCTCATAAAAACCGCCGCCTGTAATATGTGAGATTCCATGCACTTCTATATTTTTAATCAAATTCAATAATGATTTCACATATATTTTTGTCGGTGTCAGAAGCGATTCACCAAGAGTGCAGCCAAGATCATCACAATAAACAGACAACTTTTTTTCCGAAACACCAAAAACCTTTCGTACAAGAGAAAACCCGTTGGAATGAACGCCACTCGAAGCAACACCAATCAGTACATCATTGGCTGCTACCTTATTTCCTGAGATGATATTGTCGTAATCTGCAACTCCGACACAAAAGCCGGCAAGATCATATTCATCTTCGGGATAAAATCCTGGCATCTCGGCGGTCTCACCACCGATCAAAGCGCAACCGGCCTGAAGACAGCCCTCCGCAACGCCTGAAACAATGGATGCAATTTTTTCAGGATAATTTTTTCCGCATGCGATATAGTCGAGAAAAAACATAGGCTGTGCGCCGGAACAGGCGACATCATTGACACACATTGCAACACAGTCAATTCCAATCGTATCATGCTTGTCCATCATGAAAGCCAGCTTCAACTTTGTTCCGACGCCGTCCGTTCCGGAAACCAGTACGGGTCTCTTTATTCCTGACAGATCAGGCTCAAACATTCCTCCAAACCCGCCGATACCCGAAATCACACCGGGAATTGCGGTTTTTGCAACATGGGACTTTATAAATTCAACTGCTTTGTAACCTGCGGTTACATCCACTCCGGCTGCTGCATAGCTTTCACTTACGCTGTTCATCTGGGAAAGCCTCCTCTTTTTCTTGGTTAGAAATTAATAAAATAGAATTTTCATAATATTTCATATTTGAATTTATTTCTTAATTATTTTTTCTTCAAACTTATCTTTATGTCTTTCATCGGGTGTTTTAATGGGGTAATGACCTGTAAAGCATCCATCGCAAAACATGCAATTGGCATTTTTTGCGATTTTGTTAACGCTTTCGACGCTTAGATACCCCAAACTGTCAACACCAATTTCTTTTGCAATATCCTCAACTGAGTTCAACCGGTAGGCAATCAGCTTGTCCCTGCTATCGATATCTGTACCAAAATAACAGGGATTTATAAATGGTGGAGAAGAAACAAGCATATGAACTTCTGTAGCACCTGCCTCACGTAGCAGGCCAACGATTGTTGCGCTGGTTGTACCTCTGACAATGGAGTCATCAATCATGATGACTCGTTTTCCTTCAACAACCGAGTGGATAACGTTTAGCTTGATTTTTACAGCATCCTCACGCTGTCCCTGAGTGGGTTGTATAAAACTGCGTCCTACATATCTGTTTTTAACAAATCCAACACCATATGGGATACCGGACTGGCGGGCATATCCTAGCGCAGCATCTAGTCCGGAGTCCGGAACTCCGATTACTACATCTGCCTGTATCGGATGTTCAAGGGCTAAGAAAGCACCGGCGCGCAGCCGAGCCTCATAAACACTTGCACCTTCAATCACACTGTCGGGACGTGCAAAATATACGAACTCAAATACACACATACCGCTTTTTTGCCCGCAATGTGTCTCAATTGTACGAACACCCTGACTAGAAGCCACAACGATCTCTCCGGGCCTTATATCCCTGACAAAATCAGCGTTAATGCTGTCCAAAGCACAGCTTTCAGATGCAAATACAACAGCACCATCTTGCGTCCTACCCATACAAAGTGGTCTGAACCCCTGCGGGTCTCGGACAGCAATTAGTTTTTGAGGAGACATTACAACAAGAGAATATGCTCCTTTAATGGAGGTCATTGCCTTTTCGATAGCTTCCTCTATCGAGCCGGTTTCCAGCCTTGCTTTGGTAATCGCATATGCAATTACTTCGGTGTCGCTTGAGCCATGAAATATCGCGCCTTCAAGCTCGTATTGACGGCGCAACTCATATGCGTTGGTGAGATTTCCGTTGTGGGCAATTGCCATGGTACCCTTTACATGGCGCACTACAAGGGGCTGTACATTGTTATTGTTATTGGCATTACCTGTAGTTGAATACCGAACATGAGCTACAGCGATATTTCCATTTCCGAGTTTTTCAAGAATTTCGGATGTAAAAACCTCAGGCACCAAACCAGTTGCCCGGTGTGAACGGAAAACACCGTCCTCGTTTACTGCAATGCCACAGCTCTCCTGCCCTCTGTGCTGTAGCGCATACAGTGCAAAATAGGTTGAGCGAGCAACGTTGCTGATAACCGGATCAAAAATACCAAAAACGCCGCATTCTTCATGCAGTTGATCTGACATATATATACCTATGCCTTTCTATATAAGGTCTGATTCATTAACATTAAACAAAACACCCAGCTATTCGCCCATTAGACGGCGCATAACTTCTTTGTAAGCTTCAACTTCTCCGCCCAAATTTCTGCGAAAACGATCCTTGTCCAACTTTTCATGCGTATGTACATCCCAGAAACGACAAGTATCGGGCGAAATTTCATCGGCGAGGACGATTTTTCCATCTGCTGTCTTGCCAAACTCAAGCTTAAAGTCTACCAACTCAATGTCAAGTTTTAAAAAATATGTTTTTAAAAATTCGTTTACCTTAAATGCGTATGTTGCAATTATATCCAGCTCCTCCCTGGTTGCAAGACCTAGCGCGAGAATATGATAATCGTTGATAAGGGGATCCCCCAGATCATCATTTTTATAACTAAACTCGAGAGAGGGCTGTTTTAAAGGAGTGCCTTCCTCGACACCGTAGCGCTTTGAAAAGGATCCGGCTGCTAGATTGCGCACAATGACCTCTAAGGGAATAATTGAGACCCTTTTCACAATGGTTTCACGCTCGGATAATTCTTTCACATAATGAGTGGGCACTCCCTTTTTTTCTAGGAACTGCATCAGCATATTACTCATTCGATTATTTATAACACCTTTTCCGAGGATTGTACCTTTCTTTTCACCATTAAATGCAGTTGCATCATCCTTGTAATCAACAATCACCAAGTCTGGTTGATTAGTAGAAAATACTTTTTTCGCTTTTCCTTCATAGAGTTGGGCGCACTTATCCATTTTGATTCCTCCTAAAGCGTATAATTAGAGTAATAATTCAATATTGAGACAGCTTTTTATCCTTTTCTATAACAGCGGTTTCCATGTCCTGTTTCATTTTAAAAAGCTTATCGCTCAATTCCGTATCAATAAGGGCAAGCATCTGCACAGCGAGGATTGCAGCATTTTCCGCCCCGTCGATTGCTACAGTCGCAACGGGTATTCCTGCCGGCATCTGAACAGTAGACAAAAGCGAATCTAGGCCGCCCATCGTAGAAGATTTTATCGGAATACCTATAACCGGAAGTATGGTATGAGCAGCAAGGACGCCTGCCAAATGAGCCGCCTTACCTGCCGCAGCGATAATTACTCCAAAGCCGTTATAATAGGCGTTAGAGGCGAAGGAAATCGCCCTCTCAGGCGTACGATGAGCAGACATTACATGAGCTTCAACCGGGACTCCAAAGTATTTTAGTTTTTCAATCGCTTTAGAGACAACCGGCATATCACTGTCGCTGCCCATGATTACTGCAACTTTCTTTTTTTGTGTCATCTTTTGCTCTCCCCATCTTGAAAACTTCCAGTCGGCTGATTTACTCCTTTATTAAACTGCATAAAACAGATTAAATAACGGCTGCAGGCGCAACAACGCCTACAGCCGCTTTATTCAGGATTATATTTGAATAGATTGGAGCTGTTCCTGCAATTATAGTTGCAATACTCCCGGTGCAAAAATGAAATAAATCCATTAACCACATTACACCTCGCATTTTATAGCCTCCAATATTCAAATACAATTGATTGTATGTACATATTCTATTGCAAAACAGTGCTAATTTCAAGTAGCACAAGCATTTTTGTAGAGTTATAGTGTTCAGGCATTCTTTAACAACAATATTTTGTATACTTTCGCTTTATTCGCTGTTATAAGC
This sequence comes from Oscillospiraceae bacterium, assembly GCA_003519645.1. Next base: position 629 of record DOWI01000304.1, on the reverse strand, counting down.
ATATCATCCATGTTTTTGTAATTACTAAAAAATCGGTGGAGGATCCCCCCACCGATTTGGCTGATTATATGATTAATACATTCCGTCCATTCCGCCCGGAGCAACAGGAGCGGCAGGAGCAGCAGGCTCTTTCTTATCTGTAACAAGAGATTCTGTTGTGAGAACCATAGCTGCGATAGATGCAGCGTTCTCCAGTGCCGAACGAGTAACTTTCGTCGGGTCTACAATGCCTGCGGACATCATATCGACATACTCTTCGTTGGCAAAATCGTAACCATAACCGATCTTACCGGCCGCCATAATCTTATCAATAATAATGCTGCCTTCAAGACCGGCATTAAGAGCAATCTGACGAATCGGCTCCTGAACAGCCTTTTCAACAATTTTTACGCCCGTCTTTTCGTCGCCCTCTTTTTCCTCAAGCAGCTTATTTAGGCGTTCAGAGGCATTGATAAGAGCTACACCGCCGCCAGCTACGATGCCCTCTTCAACTGCAGCTTTAGTAGCAGACAGGGCATCCTCAATTCGCATCTTCTTTTCTTTCATTTCAACTTCGGTAGCTGCACCTACTTTAATAACAGCAACACCGCCGGAAAGCTTGGCACCTCCTACGACGAGCTCGTCGTAGG
>DOWI01000410.1 GCA_003519645.1 Oscillospiraceae bacterium | reverse complement strand
CTCCATTGTAACCTCTTTTGTAGTGCCGAACTGTCCCCCGGCATTGTTAATCAACACGTCTAAATGGTCATATTTTTCCCTGATTTTATCTGCAAATTTTTTAACCTCAGACATAAGTGACAAATCAGCGGTTATCATATCAAGGTTTTTACTCCCTGTTGCTTTTTTGATTTCTTCATACACTGCCTTTGTTTTTTGCACATCTCTGCCGTGCATGATAACTGTGTGCCTTTGTTTGGCTAAGGTAAGAACTGTTTCTTTTCCAATACCGCTTGAAGCGCCTGTTACAAGAATTATTTTTTTAAACATATAGATACCTCCATTTTTATTGATTTATTAATGACCTAGTGTCTTTATACCCATAAGGCATCCCAGCCATCAGCATTACGAGGAGGCAGGTGTAGACTGTGCGATAGCCATCTTTATTCTCTGCTTCCCAGTGTTTTTAGCCAATGTGCAGCCTCTAAATTTAACTCATTTGCTGATTTTCTCTTGGGATAAATAAACTCATGTCCTTTATCTATCTGTGCCGCATTGCAGAGCAAAGAAAACTGCTCGAAATACTTTCCTGGTGCGCCTTGATCTGTGCAAAATGGGATAACTGTTTTGCCGGACAAGTCATATTCCTGCAAAAAGCCTTTTATAATAGGATTTACATCATATCCCCATGTCGGACCACCCAAGTAGATAACATCGTAAGATGACAAGTCAAATTCACTCTTTATCTCTGGTATCTTTTTTCGATAGGTATCATCAAGACCTCGTGTAACACTGCCCACAAAAGAATACGGCTTAATCAGTTCAATCTCTTTGATATCGGCACCGGTAAAGCTATGGATTGCGGCCGCAGCAGCTTTTGTATGCCCACTCACGGAATAATAAATGATTACTTGATTCATACTTCTCTCCTTTGCGGCTGAAATTAGTTAGTGGCAGCTTGAAATTCATCGCCTGTAACCCCTTGCTGCATGGCTTGCCTTGTCTTTTCTGCATAAGCAATCCATTCGGGTGTTTCCATATCCTTATGCAATTGTTTCAGGCTCTCTCTAATCGGAAGTTGCTGGGGACACTTCTTTTCACACAACCCACATTCCCGACAATCCGTTACCCAATGAGTTTCTCCATCGGATGTAGAAACACCGGCCATAACCGCATGAAACATTCTTCCAGCATCGCCACCTTCAATTCCGTTTATATTCCAGTGTGAGAAGGCAAGCGGAATATTGATTCCTACGGGGCAGGGCATACAATAACTGCATCCGGTACATCCAATGCGGAAATGGTAGTGACTCTTAACATCCGCAATCACAGTCAGTTCTTCTTCACTCATGCTTTCAGGCAACGCTGTCTCCGCGATACGAATATTTTCTCTAACGTTATCATCCTCATTCATTCCCGATAACACTACTGTAATCTCCGGATGATTCCATACCCAGCGCAGTGCCCATTCTGCTGGAGTTCGTTTTACAAAGGCATGGTCGTATATGTCCTGCACTTCTTGCGGGATATTATGCGTTAAAACGCCTCCCCGCAATGGCTCCATAATCATAACTCCTAGGGACTTGCTGTGAGCATATCGGATGCCATCTATACCAGCCTGAAAGTTTTCATCCAAAAAGTTAAACTGAACCTGTACAAAGTCCCAGTCATAAGCATCAATCATCCGCTTGAAATCCTTGTTGGCTCCATGGAACGAAAAACCAATGTGACATACCCTGCCCGTTTCTCTAAGCCGACTCATAAAATCAATGATACCGAGCGAAACCATACTGTCCCACAATTCTCCATTCATGCTGTGCAGCAGATAAAAATCTATACAGTCCAGTCCTAGGCGTTCCATTTCCTCTTGAAACAGCCTATCCATGTCCTCACGACTGCTTATCATTCCGCAGGGCAGCTTCGTAGCGACCTTAACCTTTTCACGATATCCGTCTTTCAGGATACACTCACCTAAAAACGCTTCTGAACCGCCGTACATATAGGCTGTATCCAGATAATGAACGCCGTGGTCGATGGCATATCGGATCTGCCGGGTGGCTGCTTCTTTGTCAATCCCCCCGTCTTTTTGAGGAAGCCTCATACAGCCATAACCAAGAGCAGACAATTTTTCCCCAGTGCGGGGCAATATCCTATATTGCATACTGCAAGTCCTCCATCCTATTTCTGATATTCTTCAGCTGCTGTATTAACATTTCTCAAATTTGACAGCACCAAAATGCCGCTCAATATCGCCCATAGTGGCATCGGATAAAGTGCAACCCTTTCCAGCAGTCCTCTAAAATCAACGGTGAGAACAATACAGGTAATCGCTCCGACGAGAGCTATTATACCAAAAGAAATGCAGATAGCTTTGTACCATTTCTTTTGAATTAGTCTGTCAAATATAGTTCCGTATAGCATTAATACAATGCTGCCACCGAAAAAGATAGGGATTGCACCAACTCCGTGCATAAATCCCCATTCCCATTCATATCCGGGGAACAGCGCAATGAACGTGCAGCCAATACCATATAAAATGGTTAGCGTGGTAGCAAGCGTTCGTCTTTTTCCAGAGAGTGCATGGAAAAGCAAACAAAATCCTGCCACAAATAAATCGGCGTAGGCAATAAAGCCTAGATTCATAAAGCTGTATAACGGTGAGCTGACAGGCCGCCCCTCAAATTCAGTAACAACCGGAATGCCTAAGTCGCTGACAAAATTACGTGAATAGCTATATCCTGGATCAGTCCAGGCCGATGCCGATATTGCCTCAAAGCTGAGAAAGATTGCCGATGCAAGGATTAACAGGATAGCCCCTGTGCGTACTTTCTTTATATTAATTTGTGTCATATAATCAATGTCCTCCTTGACCAATATGATTTATTATCCGTTTATTTCTCCTTTCGCAATAGGGGTGACTCAATTTTTATACATTGTAATTTTTAAAAGTTCTAAGTATTTTAGCATTTCAGCAAAAATCTTGTCCGGCTCCATTTCGGAAGAATACTGAGTAATACATCCAGTTGTAATCCAACTAAAGATATTCAATATTGTTGTTTTATCAAAACCATCTTTAAACTTACTCCAATCAACTTTATCATAAATTGTGCTCGCATTAAACTCGCATAATTCATCCGCTACCTCAAGGATTCCATCAATATCAGAAAAATCTTTACGCTGTGATTGAAGAACCAAAAAATCGAACCAATTGGGATAATCTTTACTTACCTCTGCAAGGCTCTTTACGTACATTTCTGCACATTCAAAAAAGTCATCTGTTCCTTCTGTGATTTTTCCAACAACTTCCTTTCCGGCAAAATCGTATAAAAACAGATACATATTTTGTTTGTTTCCAAAATATTGAAAAAGAGATGCTTTGGATATTCCTGCTACACTCGCTATATCTGCCACAGATGCTTTTTTGTAACCATTTTGTCCAAAACACAAGAATCCTGCATTAATGACTGCCTTTTGCTTTTCATCAGAAATTTTTTTGAAATTTGTTAAGTCAAAATTCATTTTTTCTTCCTCCTCAATAACCGATATGGTCATTATATCATTGATAACCGAATCGGTCAAGATGGCTTGCAAATATTTTTATAATTTCATGCAGCTTTCATTTTGCAATCACAAGACTGCCACAAAAAAACGCCGTCTACTGACTATTAACCAGCAGGGAATGAGTAAATTATAACTTGGGTGCATCATTAACAATATTCCCTATACTCCTACCGGAAACATCAACCTACGTTAGATTAGTGAGGGTATTTTTTTTACACCTTTTGATTTTTCCTCTACCGAGGGTTCAAACGTAATTAAAAGGGTTCAAACCAATAGAGAAAAGGGTTCAAAAGTGAACCCACATATTTTCTTCTCCTGTTTCAAAGCAAAAAAATAAAGGCTTTTGACAACAATCAATGTGCCAGAAGCCTTTATTTCTGCCCTTTCTTGTAGGGTTCATAGTTTCAAATTGTATCACTTTAGGGATTTTCATTTCGGCATAAATCCCGGCAAATTGGTAAAGTGGATTATTACTGATATACCCAGTATAATAATTCAATTGATTCTCATAGCTTAATAACTGCTCTTCTTGGTCGGTTGATACCCGGCAGTACGCTGCCATCCGCAGTTTCCGCACACTCTGGCTGTTTTCGGCATCCGCAGTCAAACTCTGCCTTGCTGGTATAACGGTAATACTTCTTGCCATTTTGCTCCACCTCCTCAATTACCGTAGGCTCCGTGATATTCTGTTTCTGCACCTCTGTATCATCAATCCGCAATCCCTTACAGACTTGCTTACCCGCATCAATATAGGTGCTGCACAGCCATTGTATTTTCTTCTTATACACCTGTCTGCGGCGGAGATTCTTACCGCAATACGGGCAAACCAACATCCCGCTTAAGGGATACCGGTTCTGATATTTCGCAGTTCCACCAGCACCAATATTGCGGCTCTTTTTCCGCCGCCCCCGCTCTTCCTGTACCTGATCCCACAAATCTGTACTCACAATTGCCGGATGATTATCCGTAATATAGTAGCTCTGGACTTCACCCTTGTTTTTTCTTGACTGGTTCCGTTTGTTTTCCGGTGTAAAAGTCTTCTGTAGATGACAGTCACCTTTATATTTTTCATTTGTAAATTAAAAAAGTAAATT
>DOWI01000188.1 GCA_003519645.1 Oscillospiraceae bacterium | reverse complement strand
TGTCCAGAGCCTCGGCCTGAGGAATTGTACGCGGAAAACCGTCAAGTACAAAACCGTTGCTGCAGTCATTTTTGGCTAATCTTTCCTGAATTATGCCAATAACTACCTCATCCGGTACAAGTTTTCCTTCATCCATATAGGATTTTGCGCGAATTCCCATTTCAGTGCCGCTTTTCAGCGCTTCACGTATAATATTGCCCGTAGAAATCGCAGGAATGTTATAACGCTCACAGATTATTTCTGCTTGCGTGCCTTTTCCGGCGCCTGGTGCGCCAAGAAGAATTAATTTCATATTCTCTCACTCCTTATCAATCAAGGAAACCTTTGTAGTGGCGCATCATCATCTGCGACTCCATCTGCTTTACGGTTTCAAGAGCTACACCAACCAAAATCAGAATTGATGTACCACCAATTGAAAGGTTACGCATACCGGTGGCAGCTCCGAAGCCTATTGGAAGCAGAGCAATAAACGCAAGGAATAATGCCCCGATTAAAGTGATTTTTGAAAGAATTCTTGCAATAAAGTCCGAAGTCGGTTTTCCGGGACGAATACCCGGAATTGTTCCGTTACTCTGACGAAGATTATTGGCCATCTCTATTGGATTATACTGAATTGTTACATAGAAGTATGCAAACAGAATAATCAGTAAGAAATATAAGAACGAATAAAGCCATCCGGTTGATGAAAAAGCATCAAAGAAGCCTTTCCAAAATCCGCTTGTTGCCCTGTTTCCAAGGAACAGCTGAATCGTAGGCGGAATAGAGAGAATAGAACTTGCAAATATAATCGGCATAACACCAGACATGCCGACTTTAATTGGAATATGACTGCTTTGGCCGCCATACATCTTCCTGCCGACTACCCTTTTAGCATACTGAACCGGAATTCTGCGTTCAGCATCGTTCATAAACACAATTACCCAAATAACCGCCAAGAAAAGGACTACAAACAGCGGAACTAAGAAATAGAACTTGCCGTAGCTTGTCGGATCTTGGTTAGCGGCCTGAATATACTGTGAAAGTAAACTAATGGTATGTGGCATTCTTGCAACGATACCGGCAAATAACAGAATTGAAATTCCGTTTCCGATACCTTTTTGGTTGACTTGTTCGCCAAGCCACATCATCATAGCAGTACCTGCGGTAAATACCATGATGATAACAAAAGCTGCGAACACCTGCTCCCAGCCATGGGTATACTTTACGATTGAGGTACCCTGATACGAACTGTTGCGCAGATAGAAGAAGTATGCTGTACCCTGAATAAGGCCAAGAACAACGGTAACGTAGCGAGTTATGGTTCCGAGTTTCTTTCGGCCTTCCTCGCCTTCCTTTGCCATTCTTTCCAAAGCAGGGATTGCAACTGTTAAAAGCTGCATAATGATAGAACTGTTAATATACGGTGTAACACTCATTGCAAATAATGTACCGTTTGCAAAAGCGCCACCGGACAGCATATCAAGGTAACTCAGTGCAGAGCCGGTCTTGTCGACTGTAGTCATAAGTCCCTTTAATGCGGTTACATTAAGAAACGGAACCGGAATAACTGCACCGAATCTGAAAACTACAATAATGAATAGTGTAAATAGTATCTTTTTCCTAAGGTCAGGTATAGCCCAGGCATTCTTAATTGTTTTAAACAACTTAGATCACCTCTGCCTTCCCACCCGCGGTCTCAATCTTTTGCTTCGCAGCTTCGGAATAAGCAGTTACCTTTACATCTAATTTTTTTGTCAATTTTCCGTTGCCAAGGATTTTAATCCCATCGCAACATGTCTTTACAATACCTGCATCAATCAACGCTTGTGTATCAACAACAGAGCCGTTATCAAATTTTTCAAGAGCTCCTACATTAATACCAATGATTTTCTTTGCAAAAATATTATTAAATCCTCTTTTAGGGATACGTCTTTGTAATGGCATTTGTCCGCCTTCAAAACCCGGACGCATACCTCTGCCTGCTCTGGCCTTTTGACCTTTATGACCTTTGCCGGCAGTTTTTCCCTGACCTGAACCATGTCCTCTGCCGATACGCTTAGGTGCCTTATTGGAACCCGGTACCGCTGTCAGTTCATGCAACTTCATTTACTCGCACCTCCTTGCTTACGCTTTGCTTACCTCGATGAGGTGGATTATCTTGGCCACCTTACCTTTGGTCTGCCCATTCTCAGGCTGCAAAGTAGAGTCGCCTACTTTAAAAAGACCAAGGGACTGGGCGGTTGCAATCTGGTCCTTTTTACTGCCGATAAGACTCCTTATCAGCTTTATCTTAAGCTGTGCCATATTGCTCCCCCCTATTATAGAATATCTTTAACCGATTTACCGCGTGTTGCAGCGACTTCATCGGCTGTACGCAGCTTAGACATACCGTCTAAAGTTGCTCTTACTACATTACATGGATTATTTGAACGAAGAGCCTTCGTTCTGATATCTCTGATACCGGCTGCTTCAACAACTGCACGAACAGGGCCGCCGGCGATAACGCCGGTACCGGGAGCAGCAGGTTTCATTAAAACTCTGCCAGCACCGAATGCACCTATAATTTCGTGAGGGATTGTGGAACCACGCATAGCAACCTTTACGAGGTTTTTCTTTGCGTCTTCAATTCCTTTGCGTATAGCATCGGGAACTTCACCCGCTTTTCCGATACCGAAACCTACAGTGCCATTTCCGTCACCCACAACTACCAAAGCGGCGAATTTGAAAATACGACCGCCCTTAACAGTTTTGGATACACGATTTATAGCAACTACATGCTCTTTAAGTTCCGTTGATATTGCGTCAATTCTAGCCAAAAGTNNAAAATATAGCCGCCGCGGTCAAAAACGACCTCGGTTATGCCCTTTTCAGCGGCACGTTTAGCAATAAGCTCGCCAACTTTTCGTGCGGCATCCTTGTTTCCGCCATTACCATTGAAATCTTTGTCCAGTGTAGAAGCTGCTACGAGAGTAACTCCCTTAACATCATCAATAATCTGGGCGTAGATGTTTTTGGTAG
>DOWI01000177.1 GCA_003519645.1 Oscillospiraceae bacterium | reverse complement strand
AGCAGATTTCTTTGTATTCGTTGTTCACGTTCCTCCGGCTTGGCAGGGACATAAACGGACCGTGTTCACCTTCCACTACACGGACATTTTTGATAACAAAGCGCTCGCCCTCGTTATCTTCCAGAATCACATTAGTAGCGGCCTTTAACATATCCGTCCGGTCTTTGAAAATTTTTGAGATTTCAACAGTTACTTTCATTTTGGATACCTCCATTACTTAATAAAATATTTTCGGCGGGGCTGTCAAAGCCCCGCCGTTCGCCTGTTATCAGCCATCAGCCCTTATAGTTGAACATGTCTTTAATTTTTTGCAGGATTGTGGGTAAGACCGTCGAGTTTACGATCAGATATAAGCCGCCGAGGATGAGCGCGCCGAGGACAATTGAGATCAGAACGGTCACGGCCACGTCCAAAGTGCCTTGACCTGTACAGTTCACCACGGTTTTCTTCGACCTTGCGAACAAAGCCCGTGCTTTGCACAGTACGCTGATAAGCATAGCCTCTGCTTTTGCCCTCGCGCGTTTTAGGAATTTCGCCATTATATAGTGCCTCCTTCAATCATGAAATTATGAAATGCGGTTGCCCGCCTTCCAACAAAATAAATGATTACTCCGGTTAGGAGTAATAGCCCAAAATGATGTTTAACGTTGCTGATCCAAGTACCGCGCCGATGCAGGACACCACCGCCACCACAATGCGATTGTTCCATTTCTTCTGATCGACTTCATCGGCGGCAGACCGCCGGATGCAGAAGTAGATAATTAACATACCCGCCACAACAGGAGCCAGCACCATCAGCCATGTGGTGACATCCCCGATCAGCTTTTGTGTGCCTGTAACAATCTCGCTGTCCTGAACACCCGCCGCCGACACGGGAACGGTGTTCCACAAAAAAACGGTGAGCGCCATTAGTCCGGCGCTCACCGTTTTTCTTAATCTTCTAAGTCTGCCGCTTATTGATTTGATTTTGTTTTTCACACGATTTCTCCTTTCCTTAATCATCATCCACGGTGGCCTGCGCCCCGCCCATGCTTTTCTGCTGCGCAAGTCTGCGCATAATGTCTTTTTGGTAGTACACCCATATATTCCATAACACAATTTCCTGTTTGGTATCCGTGATAACCGGACGTTTGTTTTCACGTTCCTCCCGCAGCTTTCGATTAAATTCCTCGTCCCCCAAACCGAGCATTCGGTTAAAATACCACTGTGAAAGATCGGGGGCGTACATCATGGCGGGATGATTGCGGCTGGTGACGATCTGATAAGGGCGTTTCACGCGCCGCACCTCGTCGGTATTCAACAGCTTTCGCTCCGTCAGGTTGATGCTATGGCTGCTGGACGGCATGGTAAATTTTGCGTGATTGGCTGATAGCTGATAACTGGAAGTTGTATAGCTGCCAAGTTTTTCTGAGATTTCCCGCAAGGTATCGGGATCGTCAGCTTGAAGATATACCCATGTCTGGCAGTTGGCTTTGATGGTATCCGCAACGTTTTCGTCGTACTTTTCTTTTAACTGACTGAAACTTTGAATATACAAGGCATACCGCATACCTCGTCCAGCCGCCACGGTCAGCTTATTGGTCATATCACTTAATGGCGTAAAATTCCCGAATTCATCAAGCACAAAATTAACCCGCTGCTCCAGCCTTCCTCCTCGCATGTCAGCAGTTTCGGCCAATACTTCATACTGTTGTGACACGATCAAACTGGCTATAGGATAAAATGTGGTCTTTTGGTCTGGTAATATAATAAAAAGAGCCTGTTTTTTACTTCCCGCGTCCGCAAGGGAAAAATCACTGGCATGAGTAATTGCGTAGATGGATTTTGAAGTAAAGAGCCGGAGCGTGGTAAGCGCGGAAGTATAGAAGCTGCCCCTCGTCCTTGACGGGGCAACGTCCGAAATGGAGAGCAGCGCCCGTGCCGGATGCGCGTTCGGCAGTTTTTTGACATACTCCAGTATCGGCATTTTGTTCCCGATAGTCTTGCACATTTCAGAAATGAACCAATATACATTTGTCATGTTCTGCAATTCCGGCCGCTTTTTATTGTCGCAGACCACACAGAGGATAGCGGCGGCAATAATGGAACATTCGCCGTTTGTCCATATCTTTTCGCCTGTTGGCTTGCCGACAAGGTTATTGGTTAAATCCCACGCCAGCATTTCAGCGCGGTCGGTATCGTCGGCGTTGATCGCGTCGATAATCGGCTGAAGGAGGTTGTAACGCATACTTTTCATGGGGGTCTTAAAATCAAGCACCAGCACTTCATAACCGAGCTTTTTCAAAAATTCTGCGGTGTAGTGAAAAAGCTCCGCCTTGGGGTCGCTCACGACGATGCTCTCACCCGAAAGGCCGAGGGTACAAATGGACTGTACCACAAGGCACCGGGACTTACCGCTTCGGGTTGCACCGATACAAAGCAAGTGACTGTCCTCACCCACATAGTAGATTCGTTCCATGTCACCCTCACGCCGCATACCGACTACAATACCGCCTTTTGTTAGAACAAAAGCTGTTTTTTCGTCATCACTCTCCCTTTTGTGTAGAAACGGTATATTTATGAACGTAGGATTCCGTATCCTCATTGACATCCTTCTTTCTAATTGCTTATATAAAAAACCGATGTTCACGTATTAACAAGCAACAACATCCATTTGCAATTTCAGTTTTGTCTTAATTGTTATTGTGACACTTGACAGAGCGAAGCCGCTTGCTTTACAGTTTAAAAACAAGCGGCTTCGACCTTTATTTCTTTAGCAAATAATAATTTATTCCGTCTGGAAAAGTAATGTCAGACTGTGTTTGGAAGTGTAATCGCTGTCCCATGCCAGACCGCATTTTACTGAAAAATAGAGGCTGCCCTGCGCTCCATTAGGGTTAAGTGTACCTAATAGCACTGGCGAAGTAATATTTGCGCCATATACAGGCGAAATTGTGTTTATAGAATACCAACTTGTTGAGCTCGTTGTAGTCTCAGCGACTTGAACACCGAGTGCAATATACCGTTTGGTCTGCGCAGCGGTCAGGTTATTCCAGTTTGTAAAATAGGTTGGGGATACATCCGTAAATGTGATACCACCTGAAATAGCGGCAAAGGATTGTACTGATACTCTGACTTTAATCCGCGAGTTATTTGTTAGATAAACATTATCAGTGCTGAATGGATTTCCCAAATTGGGATTCAAGGAGTAACTTAACGATATTGGGTGTGTGACGGATATTGTGTTATCTATATGATCCACATTAACATAAGTGACAGTTTCGTTACCAACGACATCTTTCGCATAAACAGTATAGGTTCCGTTTGCATAGGCCGTAAAAGAACTCCCTGACAGGGGGTTTCCATTATAGGAAAAATAAGAAGCTGTATTATNNATTTTCTGACTGACACCCCTGATTGGCTGTCTATTACTGTAACTGTAACAGTGTTAGTCGGAGCATAATCAGTAGATGAATTTGCATATATTGTCGGCGGTGTGTTATCTATATATGATACATAAACATAGGATACCGTTTCATTTCCGGCAGCATCTCGCGCATATATGGTGACATATCCGTTTTGTGATACCGAAAACGAATTTCCAGTAAAGGTAGTACCGCCGGATGAAAAGTAAGAAACCGCACAACTACCATAAGCCCATTTTCTCACCGACACTCCAGACTGGTTATCCGTTATGTTGACCGTGACCATGTTTGTGGTAGCATACTCAGTCGATGCCGAGGCTGAAATGGTTGGTGGAGAAGTATCCATTCTGGTAACATATATATAATTGACGGTCGCATTTCCGGCATTATCTTTAGCATATACTGTATAATATCCGTTAGCAGTCACGTAAAAAGAACTGGAAAACGATGTGCCATAACTGGTGAAATATGATGTTGTCTGGTATCCTTGCGCCCATTTCCGTATAGATACGCCGGATTCGGAATCCGTTATATACGCTGAAACGGTAACGCCAGTGCGGGAATAATAACTTTGTTCTGACAGTGAAATCGTCGGGGCAGTATTATCAGTTAAAGTTCTGGTAATCAACGGAGTCCACACCGTATAGCTGTATCCCGGCCAAGTTGCCGTATTCGGCAAGTAGAAAAAGGCTTTGATTGTTTTAGGAGTGCCGAAATTGATCGTATACGATACTTCCGTATTAATCGGACAATATATCGTTGTTCCAATTGTAAAGTTTACCCCATCTGTACTATAAAACACATTAAAATATAAAGCACTGCCAGACGTTACAGAATCCAGCCGAACAGTCTGCGTTATCTGAGTAACATTGTTAACCGTTGACGATAACCAATACGCGCCGCCCGTATGCCTTGCGCCCGCAGAATTTATCACGGTTACGTTTGGTGTTCCAAAGCTGCCGCTATAATACTGTGAGACTGTATAAGTTCCAGCCAGCGCAGTCACGCAGAATACACAGGATAATAAAATGGAAAGTAAAAATGCTGAAAGTGTTTTGAATTTCAATATATAACCTCCTCGTATTATATAAAAGT
>DOWI01000013.1 GCA_003519645.1 Oscillospiraceae bacterium | reverse complement strand
AGCACAGCATGTTTCTCGACGGCGCGAAGATGGAGCCGCTGGGGCTGGCCGTACTGGCGGGGCTTACTCCACCGAATATCGAAACGGTTCTGTTCGACGATCGGCTTGAGGACATCCCGTATGACGGAGATTTTGACTTGGTTGCCATATCCGTACAGATCTTTACCGCGAGAAGAAGCTATGAAATAAGCGCCGAATTCCGTAATCGCGGTGTACCTGTTGTACTGGGTGGGATACATATTACACTGATCCCGGAGGAAGCACAGGAGCATGCCGACTGTCTGCTGTTGGGCGACGCGGAAAACATCTGGAATCAATTGCTGGAAGATTTCCAATCTAATAATTTGAAAAAACGATATAGCTGCCGTCCCGCTGACCGGCCGCAAATTGGAACCTTGCCCCGGCGCGACATTTTCGCGGGTAAGAAATATCTACCTATTACTTTGATGCAATTCTCCCGCGGTTGTCCGAACAGGTGCAGTTTCTGTGCTTCCAGCGTTTACTTTGATAAACATCATTACACAAGGGATGTTGGCAGCGTTGTGGATGAAATACGCGCGCAAAAGCGAAAGCTTATCTTTTTTACGGATGACAACATTGTGGCCAATAAGGAAGCTGCCAAAGAATTGTTTAAGGCGCTGATTTCGCTTAAAATCCATTGGGTCAGTCAGGCTTCAATGGATATGCTGGAAGACAATGAATTGATGGATCTATTGGTGAAAAGCGGATGTTTGGGCAATGTGATCGGTTTTGAATCCATCGGGCAAACCGGCATTGAAAGCATGCAAAAGAATACCAATTCTCATTATATAAATGATGGTTACAAGCACGCTGTTGCGGAATTGCGCCGTTATGGCCAGCAAACCTGGGCAGCGTTCACAGTCGGACATGATACCGATACCGTCGAGAGTATTCGAGAAACCTGTAGCTTTGCCCTTGAAAATAAATTCTGTTTCGCCGCTTTTAATATATTAAACCCCTATCCCGGCACCGAGCTTTATCGCAATCTTGAAATGGAAGACCGTTTATTATACGGCGGCAAATGGTGGCTGCATCCTGAATACCGTTTCAATNNTCATGCGTCTTTCGTTCCCAAAAACATGACAGCGAACGAACTTACAGAAGAATCTTTCCGATGCCGACAGCGATTTAATAGCTTTAGCTCCATTATTCGCCGGGCGTTCGAGCCGCACACCAATATGCGTACACCATACCGCTTCTTTACATATCTTGCCTATAACCCTATCTTTAGGCGTGAAGTGTTTAATAAGCAGGGTATTCTGTTCGGATATGAGAAAGGGTAATATATGAAAATTCTATTGATATCTCCTTGGGATAAACGCCGTAGGCGATACCGCACCATTTCAAGAAAGCTTATAGCCTACCCGCCCCTCACGCTTCCCATGGTGGCGGCACTAATACCGCCCGAGCTGAACGCCGAGATAACCGTTTTTGATGAAATGTCGGATAAAAAGCTACCTTCCGGGCATTTTGATATTGTGGGGATTACGGTTATTACCTCCGAGTCAAAACGGGCTTATGAGCTGGCCGATCATTATAGTGAGCAGGGTTCTTTTGTCGTACTGGGCGGATATCATGTTACATTTATGCCGCAGGAGGCGCTTTCGCACGCCGACAGTATCGTGACACGGGAAGCAGATGAGGCCTGGCCTGCTCTGCTGCGGGATTTTTCTGCGGGACGAGCGGTTAAACAGGTATACGAGGGCGGTCAAATCCAATCAAAAGTTGTGATTCCAAACCGCAGTATATTGCGTGCGAAAAATTATTGTCTCGCAGATTCTATTATTGCTTCGCGTGGATGCAGAAACCGTTGTTCATTTTGTTCCATATCGCGGATGTCAAGCTACATGAACCGCGATACGGATGATGTGATTGAAGAATTGAAAATGCTCAGTCACCGCATCGTTATTTTTTATGACCCAAATTTTTTCAGCAATAAGGAATATGCATTAGCATTAATGAAAAAAATGGAACCACTGAAGCTTCATTGGGGAGCGACTGCAACGGTGGATTTCGGATTTGATAAAGAGCTTTTGTCGGCGGCTCAGAAAAGCGGCTGCACCGGCGTGCTGATTGGATTTGAAACAATGAACCGCAACGCTTTAAAAGGGGTAAACAAAAATTTCTGCGATCCCGCGCGTTATGGTGAAGCGATTGAAAATATCCACCGTCACGGCATGAGCATTAACGGCACTTTTGTGCTTGGTCTTGATTCGGATAGGGAAGAGGATTTAGTAGGTCTTCCCGAACGGGTGCGTTGTTTGGGTATTGATATAGCCATTTATTTTACCATGACGCCCACACCGGGGACAGACCTTTATAAGCAGATGAAGGATCAGGGGCGCATCCTGACCGAGGACTGGAGCCGGTTCACCCAGGCTGATGTGGTCTTCCGGCCGCAGAATATGTCCCCCGAACGACTGCAGGCGTTGTATCATAAAACAGANNGAGCTTTTTGAGCAAGCTGACTGTGATTGTGATGAACATCGGTTTTAAATTTATGGGTAGGGATAAGCCGGTGAAAGTGAAGGAATGATTATATGAAGATATTATACATTTTGCCGGGCATCGGCAAAAAGAGCGGAGAGAAATATCTCAAATCATGGTTGATGGAGCCGCTTACCATTGCTGTGCTCAATAAGTTGACTCCTCAAAAGTATAAGCGAGCCTTTCTTGATGACCGGATTGAAACCGTAGACGAAAATACTCCATGCGATGTAGTGGCGATTACGGTGGAAACCTATACCGCCAAACGCGCTTATGAGCTTGCCGGCCGATTCCGTCGGCAAGGGAAAATAATCGTGATGGGCGGATATCATGTTACCCTTAGTCCCGAAGATGCCGCTCCCCATGCCGATATATTGATAACAGGGAATGCTGAAAGCATATGGACGCAGATGCTGGCTGATATTGAAAACGGCAGTTATAAGCCACTATATCACGGAGAGGCGCAGCTTGATTACGGCTTACCTGACCGTTCGATATATGCGGATAAAATGAAAAAATATCAGCCGGTGTCTTTGGTCGAAATCGGTCGCGGATGTACCCGGAAATGCGAATTTTGCAGTATTTCTACCTACTACAGCGGCTGTTATCGGCATCGTCGTATTGAAGACATTGTTGCGGAAATCAAAACCTGTAAACATAAAATATTCTTTTTTGTAGATGACAGTATTTTTTCGGATAAAGCTTTTGCCAGAGAACTATTTACAGAAGTTGCAAAGCTAAAAATAACTTGGACGACTCAAATCACCCTCGACATTGCTCGGGATGAAGAACTGCTTTACCTGATGCGAAAAAGCGGCTGTAAGCTAGTGTTAATCGGATTTGAATCCATTGATCCGGGGAACCTCAAGCAAATGAATAAGGAATGGAACAACAAACTAGGTGAACGTGACGAATTGGTTAGACGAATACACAAAGCGGGAATCAATATCTACGCAAGCTTTGTGTTTGGTTTTGATTACGACTGTGAGAAGAGCTTTGCCGATGTGCTGGATTTTGCAATGAGACATAAATTTTTCGTTGTAGCTTTCAATCATCTGCTTGCCTTTCCGGGCACCAAAACATACAGCAGATTCAAATCGGAAGGTCGGCTGTTGCACGAACGCTGGTGGCTACAAGAGGATTATAATTACGGCCAGATATCCTTTGCCCCGGTATTGGTAACACCCGACAAACTGCGTGCCTTATGCGGGAAATATAAGCATAAATATTTTACTTTTGGATCTATATTCAGACGATTACCCGCTCTATTTTCGCGCACGAAAAGCCCGATATTGCATCTGGCATATTGGACGATGAATGTTTTGTTCCATTTTGAAGTGGATAAACGGATCGGCATTCCGGTGGGAGAAAATCTTGATGAAACCAAAAAATAAAGCGGTATTCCGTAAAGCCGCCCCTAGTGACGGCGAGCAAATGCTTGAATTAATAGAATCACACTCATCAAATGGTGCTCTTGATATTGTCTACACCAGACGCAGAGATGCTTATCAATCCTATCTCTGCGATTGCAAAGACGCTGAAATGACCTTATGCGTGGATGAAGAAAACAGAATCAAGGCTCAGATAGTTTGTTTACCGAGACGTTTATATATAAATGGAAAAGTACATACGGTCGGATATGTTACCGGCTTGCATAAGCACAAGAACAGTATTATCAATTTGCGGCGGTTGTTTGATACCGCTCTTAATTCTTCTCAATGTGCACTGTTTTTTTGCTCTATTCTTGATGAAAATAACAGCACTTTTCATATGCTTAATAAAAAGCGTACATATATGCCTGAATTGCATCTCATAAACACATACACGACATATCTGATATCTCCAAAAGCGTTCAAAAGAATTCGTCATAATTTTACGTTCCGCCGGGCAACCGAAAAAGATTCGGAAAAGCTTTACAAATTCTTTCATGAATACGGAAAAACACATAACTTCTTTCCGGAGATATCATCATTTTCTCAATTCCATGGTATTGACGCCGAAAATTTTTATCTGCTTATTCATCAAAACGGGGATATTGCGGCAACGGGAGCCATCTGGAATCAACAAGATTTTAAGCAGTATATCGTGAAAAAATATGGTGGAANNACAGGCCTTTTGCTCAGGTTGTTGCATTATCCGCCTTTCCCGAAGGCTAATACTGCCGCCGATTTTGCGCATATCAGTTTTTTCGCCGCGGATCACGACGATCCGATAATTACAAAAACATATCTCAGCGAAATTGCGGCAGTTGCTCGTGGGCAATATGGTGCATTGTGTATCGGAGCGGTTGAGAATAGCGAATTGAACCGAGTACTATGTAAAATAAAAAGCATTAGTTTTAATAGTAAAATATGTTTGTTGGATTATAAAACAAACAATGTGCAGGTTGATATAAACAAGCAAGCATCTTTTTTTGAATGCGGATTATTGTAATAAGGTTTGCTCATGCATCTTTAATAAAAATATTTTCACAACATGATGAGGGAAAACCTCCCTTTTAAAATCAGTCTTGCTCTTAATGAGTATCTCAACATCGCCGTTGCATAATGTCCAATTTTGGAGGTGTCATGGCTAAACCCTTCTTCGCAACGAATATGGATTGGTGATTATATAGAGTTTATATTCTTCTTCATCTTTTCCAAAGCTCCATAATAAATATTCTCCGCTGCTTCTGCTGAGGCTAACTGATGGGAAAGTGCAATATCTGCAAAGTATTTCTNNACCATTTTCGTCAATGGCAAATTCTTTGGTTTCAAAGCATTCCGAACAGAACGCCAGTCTCGCCGCTACAACCTGTTGCTCCCGGTAGGTCAGAGTATCAAAGGCGTTTCTTGCTGCTTCATGCTCCAACATACGAAAATACAGATGCTCCGGATTGGATGTATCGTCTCTTGTCACATCATCCGGCTGGTTAAAATCGTTATCATCCTCTGCTGGGTAAAAGTCTGCGCGGCGCTCATTAAGGAGCCCAATAGAAATGTATGTTCGGGTGGTTTTTATACTCAAACCGACTTCATTCTCAATGCGCTGAATACTGTCGCCATCGTTTTTGTCACCGTTTGCGTGAAAGATCGCCATGACCTTTTTGAGCACAGGCCATGTGTCCGTTGTCATGGTAATCACACCGCTTTGCTGAGTGCGAACATAGCTTTCTGCTTCTTCATCGGAGTAGCTTTTCTGAAAAGCAAGAAACGGAATGCCGGATTCACAGTCATATTCACGCAAGGCCCGGAACATCCCGCAGACCATAGCACATTTAATTCCCGTAAAATGATCTGACATATGGTATTTGTCTGCCATAGCTTCCGCTGCTTTATTTAAGCTCTTTTCGTAGCAGTGGAGAAAGCGGTAGAAGTACTTATCGTCCCTCTCGGTAAAATACAGGTCAATATATTCCTGCCAGTCAAGCCGCACTGGGGCAGGACGAAGCTCATACATATTGTGTTCGTATTCGTACTGTTCCTTCAGTCCCAGTTTATTTTGTCCGTCGCTGTAACGCACCCGCTCAACAGGAAAGCACTCATTTTCAGTGTTTCGCCATTCCTTTCGGGTATGGTTCACTTTGTCCGGCCTCCTTTCAGCATGGTTATGTTCAGTGATTTTTCATGTACCGATCTGTTTCTTCATATAGCGTTTTTCGGCTGATATCTATAAGATATTGCTTTTTTGCATAATCATCATTTTCCATTGCCTGCTCATAATGGTGTTTTGCAAGCAACAGAGCCGTAGTGGAGAATTCCTCGTTGATGGTACCTCTGCTTTTTTCGGTGCGAATCGCTGAACAGCGGCATCTATATCGGTAATTAACCGGATTATCTGCCGCCAGTTCTTTCCGACCTTTTACAATCGCCATTTTTCGGCAGCTGATGGTTTGCCCTTTATACTTCTCTGGTGCATTACCGTTACAATACATCTGCCGTCTGGCATTTTGCATAAGGAAATATTTACAGCAGATTCCGCATTGTCTCGGATAATGACCGTAGTGCAGTCCTTCATAAAAGTCAGTCAGGATAAAGCTGTAATAGCTTTCAAAAGACAATTTTCTTGCCATGATAGCAGATTTGCTTCTTATGTTTTTTCGGACAGTTACGTATTCCGTTTTGATCGGGAACGGTACCTGTCCAAAAACCTCAGTTGCTAATAGTAGAAGATGCGCTTCATCAAAGCGCTCCGCTTCATCTATACGCCTGACAAAGACTTTCAGCTTTTCAAAGGCTCTGTGCATATCGTCGCTGATTGTATCATAGAAGTGCAGCGTATCAGTTATATCGGATAATAGATTTTCGGAAGACCGAAAGAAGTCATTGTCATATTTATCCGGGAGTACACCGAGGGCAATCTGACCTTCATCCATCAGAGATACCTCTGCCCGGCAGCGGAAATAGTCAGATATTTGCTTCGCATTGCTTTGCGAAAATAAAATGGTAATCCTCTGCTTTTCCGATGCCGTATCCAACATTGAAAACGGGTGGAGTTTAGGGAGTGTTTCAAGAATACGCAGAATTTCAATTCCGGAATTCAGAAAATCGGACGGATTCAGATAGCCTTTTCGGAGCATGTCAGATACAAGAATGTTGTATTGCTTATAAACGGCTATCTTTGCCGCTGTGTCATCCTTGTAATATTGATTCAATAAATGTACGGCATATATCCCGGCAGGGTAGCCTTTCCCACCAATCAATACTCTGCCGTCGCGGTATGCGGCGCTGAAAAAATCCCAAGACTGTCCCATTTTTCAATCCTCCTGTTACTATTTTAGCACAAGCAAAGTCCCTTATATGGTACAGATAAAAATTGGAGAAATAAAGCGAATAATATTATTAAATCCCGGGTCTTTAAGGAGATATGTTTATTTGAATATATCATAAAAACAACGTTATTACAATCATTTATGAGATGTTGCGCACATTGTTTATAAATAGTTGCGTTATTCTTGCTCTTTTTCGATTTTTCCCCCATTATATATATGGAGGGAGAGAAAAGCCCTCAAAAAATAAAATATCGGTCAACGTCGCCGTCGGGATTTACCCGGCGGCTTTTTGCTGCCCGAAGGAAGGAGAAAAACATGGTGCTGAAAACAACTCCGTCACAGGCCCTCAGGGTTCACCGGTTGGTATGCAAACTCTGCTGCAACTGCAATCATGGCAACTGTCTGCTGCTGGACGACGGCGAAAAACACACCTGTGTACAGCTTATCAGTCGGTACGGTATCTACTGCAAATACTTTCTGACTGTGGTGTTACCAGCCGAAAAAGAATTGCACGAAAAAATATTAATTCAAAACAAATATGAGAACTAAACGGAGGAAAAGAAGATGAAAACTTTAAACAAAACCAGAATCATCGGAATCGACCACGGATACGGCAATATCAAAACGGCGAACCACTGTTTCAAAACCGGCATTGCTGCCTACGATTACGAGCCGCTCTTTACCGGAGATATGCTCATCTATGAGGATAAGTATTATCTCATCGGTGAAGGGCACAAGGAATTTGTTCCGGACAAGATCAGAGATGAAGACTATTATCTTCTGACTCTTGTAGCTGTTGCCAAGGAACTGAAAGCGGAAAATATCACAGAAGCAACTATAAGTATTGCCGCCGGGCTTCCACTCACCTGGACAAGCGGTCAAAAGAAAGATTTTGCCGCCTATCTGTCCAAGAACAAGGAAGTCAGATTTAATTACAAGAAGACTGAATATAACATCACCATTGAGGATGTCCGCATCTATCCGCAAGGGTATGCTGCCATTGCGGATTTTGCGTCTACTATGGATGGTGTGAATATTGTTGCGGATATCGGAAACGGTACCATGAATGTGCTGTATATGATTAACGGTAAACCGCAGTCCGGCAGGATGTATACTGAAAAATTCGGAACCTATCAGTGTACACTTATGGTACGGGAGATGTTTATGCAGAGAACCCAGCGGGAGATTAACGATGCGATTATTGACGAGGTACTATGTACAGGTACAGCGAATATTGCTACTGCCGATCTTAAAATCATCCGTTCCATTGCTACGGAATATGTGAAAGATATCTTCCGTAGGCTGCGTGAACACGGCTATGACGAAGGTACGATGACGCTGTATATTACTGGTGGCGGTGGTTGCCTTATAAAGAACTTTTACAAGTTTAATCCCGACCGTGTAAAGGTCGTGGACGATATCAGTGCCGCTGCCAAGGGATATGAATATCTTACAGAGCTTCAGCTTTCGGCGGGTAATTGAGTATGAGTATCTATAGATTTACCGTGCGGTTTAATCTGGAAAATGAACAGGAGCGCAGGGCTGCCGAGTATCTTATAAGTATAAACCGCTCCGATAAAAAATCCCGTAACCGATTTGTGATTGAAACTATCAACGCATATTTTGCAGAACTGGAGAATGAGAAGCAGGATAATGAACTACTTGAAAAGATTCGTCAGATGTTCCGTGAGGAAGTGCAAGTGGTTCCTGTTGCGTACAGCCTTGCTCCTGTTTCAGCAAAGGCTGAACTAACAGAAACGGAAAAAGTCAAAAACGCAAAAAGCGTTCTTGACGATTTAGAAATGTTTGAATGACATCGAAAAGTTGTTTTTATGATGTCAAAATAGATTTTCGAAGAAAAACGGCGTCAACTATGATGTCATCGCAGAAACCGGTCTTTAAATCAGAGCAGCTCTTTTATCCTACGAATACACCCATATATGAGGCATGCCGAGAATGGTTCCACTAACCGTTCCAGTGGTATGTCTCATACTGTAACGAGCAGGGAACTTGTACGGCAAGTTCCAATTCAAAGCGGCGAAGATGCCGCTTATTCTTTAGGGGAATTTGTTCCCCTAATACCCCTGAAACAATGAAAGGATTGATTTTATGCAAGATAGAAATACAAGATTGTATATGCGGGTAACACCGCAGGAGAAAAAGCGGATTGAGCAAATAGCAGTAAAATGCGGTTTGTCTCAAGCGGAATATTTACGAAAAAGGGCGCTCGACTATACACCACAAACGGTGCTGTCGGACGCCTTTTATGATTTTAGCAGAAATTTGGGAGAACTGCTTAATCGGGAATTGTCGTCGGAAGTAGAGGCTGCTGCGCTGAAACTATTTGATGAAATGCAAACAGAGCTATTAACACCGGGCAAGGAAACCATTTCGGAAATTAAAAATAGATTGGAGAATGATGCCATGTGGCAACAACCGGATTCTGGCCTGTAAAAGGTTCCCTCAAAGATGTAATAGAATACGCACGTAACCCAGATAAGACCACCGATAAAAAATATCTGGACGATGACCTTGGCAGAGCACTGGAATATGTTGCTGATGACAATAAAACAGATAAAAAGATGTATGTATCTGCTATCAACTGCCCGAAACAGCGTGCCTATGAACAGATGATGGCGACCAAACGTCGATTTGGANNACCGCCCGGCGGATGTGGGGCGACGAATATGAGGTTGTTGTCACCACCCATTTGAACACAGACAACATTCATAATCATATTGTCTTAAATTCTATCTCCTTCAAAACCGGACGAAAGTTTGAAAATCACATTTCCGATCATTACCGCTTGCGTGAGATTTCNNGAATGAGGAAGCCTTGAAATATTCCAAAGATGCCTATGATTTTGAATCCCGATTGAAAGCGCTGGGCTATCAGCTAAACCGTACGGAGGACAAATATCGTCATCTGACCGTTAAAGCAAAGGACTGGAAGCGACCGATCCGGCTGGACAGCATCGGCTATACGAGAGAGGCAATCAATGCTCGTTTTGATGAACACTATGAAAATATTTACTTCTTTCGCATACAGAATGAGCATCCCCGGTACAGACCGAAAGGATATCCGCTGCTTGATTTTGAGCATGAGTTGGATTATGAGATTACGCATTCTCGCGATATAGCGGTTGTGTTGATGGATCTTGTATTTTATCTCATTTTGCAGCTGCTGAAGCTTGCCAAAGACGATACCGCTCGTGAACAGCGCCGTCAGCCACTGTCTCCCTCCATCCGAATGGAACTTGCAAAACTTGACCAAATACAGAAAGAATATTTGCTCCTTGCCGATAACCATATTCATTCGGCTGAGGAGCTGTCTGCATTTATGGGCGATATTTCTGGTCAGATACAAAGCTTTGAGCAGGAACGCCAGCATTACCGCAATCAGATACGCCGTTGCAATTCTCCGGAAACGGAAGTGACATTAAAACAAAAATGCAAAGATTTATCCGTAAAACTGGAGCCCTTACGCAAGCAACTCCGCACAGCAAACCGCATTGTGGAGCGTTACCCAAAATTACAGGAATTACTGAAAACCGAGCGTGAAATGGAAATCAGCGCTCGAAACAAAGAAAGAGATAGGAGTCGATAATTTATGAATAATAAAAATATAGTAAAACAAGCCGAAATGGTGAAACCAAAAGCTAAAGCAGCGAAAATTCCACTTGAAAAGCTGCACCCATTCAAAAATCACCCATACAAGGTACAGGACAATGAAGAAATGATCAGCTTGACCGACAGCATTCATGAAAATGGTATTCTTACGCCGTTGATTGTGCGACCTCTTGAAAATACGACAGCTGAATATGAAGTAATCTCCGGTCACAGGAGGTTGCACGCAGCAGAAAAGGCAGGACTTTTAGAAGTTCCTGCCTTAATTTATGCCATTAATAGGGATGCTGCCGCCATTGCCGTGGTGGACAGCAATCTGCACCGAGAGCATATTTTACCCTCTGAAAAAGCGTTTGCTTACAGGCTGAAAGCAGAAGCTTTACAGCATCAAGGTGTTGCTTCGGGACAAGTTGTCCTGAAGTCGGATGACGGAAGAACCACCGCAGAAATCGGAATTTCCAATAACGAGAGCTACAAAACCGTACAGCGCTATATTCGTCTAACCAATCTAATTCCCGAAATTTTGCAAAAAGTGGATGAGGGTAGAATCGCTTTTACTCCCGCTGTTGAACTTTCTTATCTTACCGAGCAGGAACAGTGTGATTTGATTGATACCATGGAAAGTGAGGATTGCACCCCGTCACTTTCCCAGGCACAGCGGATAAAAAAGCTCAGTCAGGAGGGTCATCTGAACATGGATGTTATCTTTGCCATTCTCACAGAGGAAAAATCCAATCAGAAAGAAAAATTAAAAATTCCGGTGGAGCGTGTGCGTGGCTTCTTCCCGAAGGATTATACCGCAGCGCAGATGGAAGAAACCATTGTGAAAATGTGCGAGGGGTGGTATCACAAGAAAATGCGTGATCGTGACTCGAGATAAGGAGGATGAGATATGAGTAAGAAACCGAATGACCGCATCTTTTGCGGAATGGCTCAAGGCGATCATGCGTACACCATCAATGGGGTAACGTATATCGTTTCATCCTGTTTTATACCGATTGACAAAAATATTGGAACAACCATAAGAGACCGCTTTGCCAGAATCATTACCAGTGATTTTACAGAGTTGACGGCCGCCGCCCATGACAATANNCAATAAAATGAGTATGGAATATGTGTGTTCGGCTGCCGGAGAGGAGGACTAAATGCAGTCGAAAAAGAAAACTGTAAATATCGGTATCACAGCGCTCTATTGCCGTCTGTCCCGTGATGACGGTATGGAGGGAGATAGCAACAGCGTTGCCAATCAGAAAAAGCTTTTACAGAAGCACGCCAAGGAAAACGGATTTGAAAACACGCGCTATTATGTAGATGACGGATTCACCGGCACCAATTTTAACCGTCCCGGATTTCAGAAATTGCTTGAGGATATTGAGATGGGATATGTAACTACGGTAATCGTAAAGGACATGTCCCGTCTCGGCAGAGATTATCTGCAAGTGGGTTATTATACTGATACGTTCTTTCCGGACAGGAATATCCGCTTTATTGCTGTAAATGACTGTGTAGACAGCAATGACGGTGACAACGAACTGGCGCCATTCCGTAATGTTATGAACGAGATGTATGCAAGAGATATCAGCCGCAAGGTGCGTAGTTCGCATAGACTCCGTGGCAATGCCGGAGAACCGTTATCCCAGCCTCCCTACGGATATATGAAGTCTCCGGAAAATCCGAAGAAATGGATGATTGATCCGGAGGCGGCAGCGGTGGTAAAGGATGTTTTCCGCATGTGTATAGAAGGCAAAGGCAACGAAACTATTGCACGAATTCTGCAGGAGAACAAGGTACTCGTCCCGATGGCATACTGGCATTCAAAGGGACTGAACCGTGGAGGCAAGAAAACGCAGGAAAATCCATATAAATGGGCAAAAACATCTGTTGCTAAAATGCTGGAGCAGCAGGAATATTGCGGTGATGTTATCAATTTCAAAACCTACTCCAAATCCTTCAAGAATAAATCCCGTATTCCGAATTCAAGGGAAAATTGGGCAATTTTTAAAGATATCCATGAGCCGATCATCGACCGTGAAACCTTCATGCAGGTGCAGAAGCTCATCAGTAAGACCAAACGACGTGCGCCAAAACCGGAAAATTCCGAAAAAAATATCTTTTGCGATGTTCTTTGCTGTGCAGATTGCGGCAGCAAGCTGTGGGCGCACACCAATACTGTTAACAAGGATATTCATTATTTCAGTTGTTCGAATTATGTAAAGGACACAAGAGGTAATTGCCAGACACGACATTATATCCGTACGGATGCCATTGAACAGGTTGTTATGTTGGAGCTAAGGCGATTGGCATCTTTTCTGCGTGATGATGAGGAATACTTTGCTGACATATTGGCACAAAAGACAAACAAGGATATTCTGGCTGAGCAGAAGCAGACCGAAGCTGATTTGCAGAAATCCATAGTGAGAAATGAAACAGTGGTAAGGCTTTATGAGAAGCTCTATGAGGATAATGCAAGCGGTAAGGTAACGGATGAATGGTTTATGCAGTTATCCCACAAGTACGAAGCTGAACGCATTGAGCTAAAAGCGAAGATACTGGGTCTGCGTGAAAAACTTAGTTCGATCGGTACGATGCAGCAGAGCAAGGATTTGTTTATCGGAGCCATACGAAAGTTCATGGAGATGCAGACGCTGACAGCGCCGCTGCTTCGGGAACTGATAGACCACATTGATGTTTATGAAACACAGGGCACCGGCAAAAATCGTACTCAGCGAATCGTGATATTTTATCGCTTTGTGGGATATATTGAACTGCCGGAATCGACCTTCAAAAACCACTATACAACAGACACACGCCAGGGTGTTGCGGTGGAATATATCCCAAAAGCCGTTCCGGCATAATACAAAAGAGCAGGCGTTGAAACCTGCTCTTTACATACGAAGAAAGCCAATTTTGAAGCAAAAAGAAATCGAGTGTCCACACGGAATACTTAAATCCGTTATGAACACTCGATATGTAAAGAGGTAACAAAAAAGATGCCAATGATTTCTATAGTAGAAGTTGAACCATCACACATAAACATCAGTTTCAATACTCTTGCACGACTACAATTATTAAAACCGGGAAGATAGTCCGTGTTTTTGTTTTAAACTGTTTCAACCGAACTCTTATTTTACCTACTGCTCATATTTAATCTTCATGTTTCCAAAATGTTAAATACATCTGCGCGACCGACTCAAGTAGTATGTGCAATATATGAATGACAAAGAAAACGCTAATTGCCATTAAGGTTTTATACCATTCGTCAGGCACAAATAGTTGCAGAAAGATATAGAATATAAGAATAATTAAATAAACCACTTCGATAATCACATTATAGGTGATATTCGAAAGAAGAACCTGAAACAAGTTAAGTTTTTGCCCATTAAGGGGTTTACAATCTTCGGAATGCCTTCCTTTTAGTTTTTTGATATTCGGATTATCAGCCGAAACCAAGATAGTAATAATAGCAATTGAAAACGAAATTAAAATTGCTATTGCTGATATTTGAACATTTACAAAATCTTTAAACACATCAGCAATTAATATACCTTCCTTAAACTCAAACACATTGAGACAATATCCTACCGCCACTGCAGGGACAAGAGCAATCAATATTTTAAGCCAAATGCGTTTTCTTGTTTTTATATAATCCAATGCAGACATCGGGATTATCAGTCTTTTCACCGACTATACCCCCATTTCTTTTATAAATTCATCCGCTTTAGCGAAAAAGTCACCAGTGACAACTTCATTCGTCTGCGGAAGTGTCTCTACTACTATACTATGCTTCATCTGAATAGAATCTGAATCAATTTTTAAACAACCGCTCTCATTAGCTCCTTCGACAGCAATTTTTTTGATCTTCTTTGTGCTGCCTGTGTCGCCATACACCTCCGTAATCATTTTCTGTGATATATTGTTCCCTTTACCGCTCTTTTTTCGAAGATAAACTTCAACCGTTGGTCGTAATTCGTCTCTACCAGCAAAACGTTGAAAATCGCCTTGTGCAATGTCGTCAATGTCCATAGTAAGGCGCAAAATATTAATTTTTTTCATTTTAGTTAATTCTGTAAGAAAATCTGCGCTTGGCATCATTTCAAAAGATACGCAATAGACATACGAGTCACCAGTGACTTCTTGTAGGGATTGAAATTGAGAATTAAGGTACTTTTTTATGTCTTCTGTTCCTATGCCGTAATAATTAAATTCGCAAGCAATAACAAATCTATCTGAATCTTTTCGAAAGCGAACACAAATATGTGTTAACTCTTCATCACCATCCTCAGGTTTTTTGAGCACACCACGTGATTCCATAGTATCGGTATTACGAACAACACGGCTTTGGAGATATTTTGCAGATTTGAAAACAAGATTAAAGTTGCTACTTTTTAAATCAGTAAAGCTATCGAGCCATATAATTTTGTTCTTAGGCTTCAACTCGAATTTTCTATCGATTAATTCTTTTTTTGTAATAAATATGAGCAAATGAGAGAACGCCTCAATGATTTCATCAATATTGTATGGTGTTTCATCGGCGCTTTTTTTATTGCGCTCAATTGACATTGTATAGAAATATAGCTGAACTTTTTTGTTATCGATGTTAATCAAAATTGCGCCCTCCTTTACATTCCAAATACGGATTTATAGAATTCTCCGCATTCCGCCAATGCTCTTACTTTAGTCCATAATAGTGTATCAATTTCTATTTGCCGTGATAACGCAATTGCTAACTCTTGTACAGACATCAGAATGATGTTCACGCTTCTCCCGTTTGCAAATGAAGCAAGAGCTTCACTAGAAAAATCGGAATAACTTATAAAAAGCCCTCTTGTAAACCCTGACTTTGAAGAGTCTTTTTCGTTAAATATAACCAATTGTCCTTTATCGATAGGCTTCGATGTCCATTTAGCTTCTAATAAATAAACTTCATTTTTCAGAACGAAGCTGCCGTCAATTTGCTCGCCAACAACTTTAAAACTTCCTCGAGGTTGTAATCCAGCTGCATCAAATAGCGATTGAAGATATTTTTCAAATGCAAAACCACGTGATTGTGGCGTATCTTCATGGTAGGACAACTCAGTTAATTCCTTTATGTACTTATCAAAATCTATGGCAGAAGTAATAGGCTTAGGTGGTACTGGAGTAGAAGCAGGCTTTTTTACAGTGTTACTTTTCCCTATGAGCCTGCATCCTATATCGGCACATATTTTGAATTTCTCGCGATTTTGATCATTAACCATATCCTTGGCTTGCATATATCGAAGAAACTCTAATAACAACTTGCCAGCCGTAACATCAGGAAAATCAGTCATTATTGCACGTAAAATTTTCCCCTTTGATAGTCCTGGATATTTTGCATATACATCCACTTGGATTTTCTCCCAAACAAACTCCTGATATGTCCTGTTTGAAAAATCAAGAACATATCCTCCACAATTTAACAATTCATTAATTAAATCCTTTTCGATGAAATCCAGTTTTGCCATGCAACCGCTCACCTCCTAAAGAACCTCGCTGAGCAATTGCCAGCTATCATTGTAGATGTCTTCATTATAATTGTCTGTACAAATGCATAGTCGCATTGACAGCTTGTCATATCTGACAATACCACCATGTTTTCCGTATTTCCCACAATAGCCTTTAAGTACATTGAACTTTTGAGCAGTAAATTTATCTATATCTTCACTTTCACCTGAACGGGAAAAACCACCCTTAGTTTCGATAATCCATACTTGTCCGTTGGTATCCCCGACAATATAGTCGGGGTAGAAGGACTTCTGTTTTCCAAAATTGTCAGTATAAACAATGGAAAAATACTCAGTGCCCTTATCACCATTTTTATAAAACCACAGAACATTTGGAGATGCTTCGCAGTGTTGCTCAAATAGCCTTTCAGAAGAAGAACGTGGCTCAGCGGAAGATAAGTAATCCCGATAAACACTTTTGTTCATTACTACTTGCAACTTAGATTTAGAATCATAGGTGAATTCGTACACCAACGGAAAACCGATAGGCTTCTCTGTAATATGGGGTATATTAAGTTGCTCTTGCAATGTACTGTCAGCCATTGCATCAAGAATATCATACCGCAGTTTGTCTTTGTTGTTGATAACAAAAGCATAAAAATCGTGCCACTCAAGGTTGAGAATGCGATTGGAATAATTTTTCTGCTTGGTAAACAAGCGCATCAGAATCGTGCTGATACTGGTATAGTCCAAGTGAATCTTTAAACCAATTTCAGCAGCGCAGTGATGAAATTCACGTCCATGCTTATGTGTATCCAGCTTTTGACGTATATTAATGACATTTAGGTCTTTGAACTGATCTCTCGACAAGGTGCTAACTACACCCGATTTTGTATGATCAACAACATCACTCTCAAAGCTGTATTTTTGTCGAAGTGTTTCAAGGCGTATTTTGTTCTGCTGCGTTTTGCCGTCTGTTCCATAGGTTTTTTCAAAATACTTGACTATGGTTCGAAGTGCAAGCTGCGCATCACGTGGGAATGGCACATCGGTTTTATATTCAGATACAATCGAAAACTTGCCGTATTCAGATTTCAAATGAAGGCGCAAAGCGTACCACGCCCCATCGCCGAGATGCTGTTTGACACCTTCGGTGAATTTCTCATCCAAAGTATATAGGTAACAGCTATCCAGCAAATCGCTTTCATAGTGTTTCGCTTCAGGCATACGGCGAATTCGTCCAATGGTCTGAATCTCGAAAGTCTCGCTCATGTTATCGCGAAGCTTAACAAGAATCTGTGCGCGGGGGCAATCCCATCCTGTAGCAACTGCTTGTTTTNNATAGCAATTGGCTCTGCATCAGGCTCTTCAATACTTTCAAGGTTCATCTTCTTATCAGAAAGCCAAACTGCCAGTCGATTGTTTTCATATGTAATTCCCAAGCTCTCAAAATACTTCTCGATTTGTTCAAGTAAGGCATCAGAGCGGTTAGGTAATTGCACTATGATAAGCGGGTTTACCTTAACATCACGCTTTAAAAATTCAGAATAAATTCCNNCTGCTTTATCAAGCAAGTAACATACTTGGTCATCAACATCAAGGCTTTGCGGAAAGTTTTCGTTAATAATGAGTAGTTTCTTAATAAGTCCCTGTGCAATTACTTCTTCTTCGGGGACATCTACCATAAAAGAATTTGGAAAAGGCTTAGGAGTTGCGGAACAACGGATAATTTTATTTGTATGAAAAAGTTCAATGATTTCGTCTGCTTTGATTGTATCATTTTGGTGGGATTCATCAACGATAATTACAAAACGCAAACCACTATCATGCGCTCGCTCAATCCAATCAAGGAAGTTAGCACGTTCGCTATCCTTAAGTGCATTATTTCCTTTCTTTGTGAGTTTCTCCCAGTTAATAAAACATGAATCGTCCGCATTGAACCCGCCTGTAATTATGTCAGCAAGCAGCTTTGTTTGGGAATTGTGAATATATTTGTCCATTTTGGCTTTGCTTTGGAGTTCAAGCTCCCCTTTGCCGGGGGTGAGCCAAACAAAAACCACGCCTGAATAGGATTTAATATACTCGTCCATAAAATGTGTAAGTATAATTGTTTTGCCACTACCTGTGCAGCTTTTCAGCACAATTTCACGTTCTGGAGCTTCCATGCCTTCCATAAGTCTGCTGATTGCATCCATCTGGAAATCCTTGAGTGTTATTTTCATAGCCCGCCCTCCAAATCTTTGTAATAATAATCAGGGATAACGCAAACAGTGATGTTACGATCCCGCAACTTTGTCTCTTGCTCTGCTGAGAGAAGAATATCATGACCTCGGTAAAGACGTTTACAGGTAGTGTACTCATCAACACTAGCTATGAAAGATACCAATTCCGCATCTTCAAGCACAATAGCTATTTCAGCATTGCCTGTAAAGTTAATACCATTTTCCAGTTCTACGAGTTCTCTTACATGAAGCAAAAGTTCGTCTGCATACTCATAATACATTTTTTCATTAATTGGGATAAATTCAACACGATAGTATTTAAGGCTGTCACTATAATGTTCACGATCAATTACACGCTTGATACGTTCATATGTAATGTCACGACAAATACCATTCTGATTATTTGTTCCTAAAATAAATCTTACTTTTTTATTAAACAATTTATTGTATTCTAAAACCGCATGTCCGGTTGTACCTGAGCCTGCGAAAAAATCAAGGACAACAGGAGATTTAACTTTTGGTGATAGAATCAATCTTAACAATTCAACATAAAGTTTTTTAGGCTTTGGCGTATCAAATACTTCTTCATTGGGGAAAAGAGAAATAAGTTCTTTTTTTCCACTAGTTGATGTACCATATACATCGGCATCTAACCAACTATTTGAAACAGAACCTTTATCTTTCACATCGGCTAGGAATACTTTTAACTGTGGTTTAGTTCTACCTGTTTTTCCAAATATTATTCGCTCATCTTCCAGTAAGGCTTTATATTTCGATTCTTCTGTTCTCCAATGCCTACCCTTGGGTGGTAAAAATTTTTCGCCAGTGTTAGGATTAACAATGACATACATTAAATTTTCTCTAATTCCCGGCGCATCAAATGGATCCGCCTTCCAAGCACCGCGAGAGTCATTATCTGGATTGGAAAATTTATTTTCATCTGTACTTACGGGTTGAAATACAAAATCTTCAAGTGAAAACCAAGAAGGCGCATTGGATGGCTTCAGTCGTCTATTTGTCTGCCGTCTTTTTTTGGCATACGCAAGAATATACTCGTGATTGATGCTCAAATCAGTATCATTTTGGATAGACGTTCTGTTATGCCAAGGAAAGCACGCAAGAAAGTTATCATCACCGAAAATTGAATCGCATAGCAATTTTAATTGGGCAAATTCATTATCATCAATATTAATGAAAATAGCACCATTACTTTTAAGAAGTTTCCGTGCTATTTGCAATCGTTTTTCCATGAAGGATATATATTTACTATGTCGAAAAGTATCAGTTTTCTCAATATAATTATCATCATATATAAAGTCATTTGCACCTCGGTTATAAGGGGGATCAATAAAAATCACGTCAACTGCATTGCTATGTGTTTTTTCTAACACCTGTAATATCGCGAGATTGTCACCCTCGATGAGAAAATGTAATTGTCCACCATTATCAATGAACAAATCCTTTTCTTCTGATAACACTGGTGTATTATCCTTAAGTTTTTGATCGATACTTTCCCTATGCTCCTCAAAAACCAAACCATATTTCTTCGACTTGACTTCCTTTTCCAGTTCGCTGAGATAGGTAAGTAAAGCTCCTGTGTTCTCGTCCTGCGGAGCTCCCGCTATATATGTTCGGATAGCTCTAATTTTATTAATTAAGTCATCCCTTTTTTCTTTGGAAATATTGGTACTCATTTAGTCTCCTCCTGTTCAGGTAGAATTTCCATTATATCCTCAATTCCGCAACTCAGTGCGCCGCAAATCTTTACTAACACATCTGTTTGCACATTTTCACCTTTTGTAAGTTTTGCAACCGAAGCCGAACTGATTCCTGCCATCTGGCACAAATCACGCTTTTTTAAATCCTTATCAATTAATAATTTCCATAGCTTCTTATAGCTAACAATCACAATTACACCCGCCTATTTGTTATCTTTCATCATATTATATTAAATAATGCTGGAAAATACAAGATAAAATCATGCGTTTGCAGATTAAATGTTTTTATTAGGCTACTTTTGGTTTTGCTTTAATCAGGCTGATATGAGAAATCACTCTCGGCGACTGCTGTTATAA
Source organism: Oscillospiraceae bacterium (assembly GCA_003519645.1). Next base: position 887 of record DOWI01000013.1, on the reverse strand, counting down.
ACCCTTCTGCCGGCATCATACAGTATAACAGGCTTCCCCTCGAGTGTGTATTAATATGAGCGAAGGATAAGCTTATCCAAGTGTAAAAAGATATCGACTTCATCATAGGCGATATCTGCATTGAGATGAATACCAGCACAGCTGCTTTCAAAAATATCTATTTGGGTGCTTGAATCTGCCGAAGGTTAAGCAGACTTGAAAATCACAGGATTGCACTGGACAATGGGGCTCTGACTCTTAACGTAGCATTGAAAAAATAGAGTAGTTCGATTGTTTGAATTGGTTATTTGCTTATCATGATACCTGTTAGATTGGCATCTCGGCTTTTGCACCGTCTTTGAAGAATATGTCCAGATTGTTGATCGATATCACTTTGATGCACTCGATTAGTTGGCGGACGATTTTGTCATCATATTCGACCGCTTTGCCTTTTATGTTCTCTATGGCTTGAGCAGTTTCTTGCAATTTGTCAGAAGCGGCTTGTATTTCTTTTTGCTCGTTTTCCCGTTCTGCGATTTTGTCCTTTATGGCATACATCTCAGCATACATTGCTTCTAGCTGATTGTCGAAGTCGCCATTCTGCACCGCTTCCGCATCCATCTTTGTTAATTTATCAAGTTGTGCTGTAATATCATTCAGCTTCTGTCGCATGGCAAATATACTGTCGGTATCCTGACTGGCCTCATACATTTGAATATGGCGCAATATTCTGTCTGTGTCGGCTCCCTCTGCCATAGCTTTTTGGGTTATGGCTCTGACTACAGCATCATGTATAATGCTTTCTTCGATGGAGGGTGACTCCTTACAGTATTTTGTTCCGTAGTCAAGGCGACTGATACAGCGCCATACGATTTTGGTTTTGCCTTTTTTGGACCATGTGCATCTGC
>DOWI01000412.1 GCA_003519645.1 Oscillospiraceae bacterium | reverse complement strand
GCAACCGTATCGTCAAAATCCTGTAAAACAGTAAATACACTGCTGTCACCTGTGGGGGCACTTGCGGCTGTCAGCAGAACCGATGTAAGCATTGTAAATGCCAGCATGACGGCACTCACACCCGCTATAACAGAGGACTTGAACCTAAGTTTCACTGAAACCCCTCCTATTCAAATTTTCACAACTGCAAAATTATATTGGTGTCTTGATTTAGGCCAATGCTCGAAAGCCGTGAAGCATTACTTTTTGGCGGTCAGCACCTTGAGAAGGCTTTCCACCTGCGGATTCACCTGCGGATATACCTGAGACCACTGCTTACCTTGCACAANNTGAGTCACGGTGGGGCAGGAGAGGAGCGAACGAGTATATTCCTGCTCGGCTTTTGTCAAGGTTTTATTGGGTTCGGGCTTGACATCATAGGTTTTGTACTTGATATCCGCCGCATTCTGCTTTTCCTTGGGCAGAAGATCGGTGAACGGGCTGCCGAGTGAAAACCACTTNNCACTTTTCATATTCGATATACAGGGCTGCCGAGTGAAAACCACTTTTCATATTCGATATACAGTGCAGCCGCCTCCGGGTTTTTTGAGCCCTGCGCTATGCCATAGCCGGGAGAGATTGCTGTTTGCAGGTAGTTTTTAGATTTCTTGTCCTGCTTTGGCATGGGAACCCATCCTAGATTTCCCGCCAGCCTTAGATCATTGAATTCGACCGTGGCGGAATAACTCTGGGTAACAATCATAGCCACCTTGCTGCTTGCAAAGCCAGTGCGCTGGTCGCCAACATAGAGTGTATCGCGCAGGTCATACATCAGATTCATAAACTTTGTCACATTGGTATGTCCGAGATTATTGACTGCGCCGCCCTTGCCGTCACCTGCAATAAGCTCCAGCCCGGTAGAAGCGATTAGATCCCCGGTCTGCAAAACAAGCCCTGCCTGTGTCACCTTTCCGGTAGCTCTGTCCTTAATGGTTGTCTTTTTTGCAATATCCGCAAACGTGGCATATGTCCAGTTGCCATCTTTATAAAGCTGTTCGGGATTTTTTGAAACACCGGCATCACGCATCATTTTCTTGTTGAAAAAGACCCATGCGTCAAGATTTACACTGTTGACTGGTATGTAGGTTTTTCCCTTCCAGATGTATTGCTCACGCACCGACTTGCTGCTGTCGTTCCAAATCGGATTGCCAAAATCAATGAAGGAGTCAAGGGGCTGAACAAGCCCATCCACAATGGGTTGGGGATAGTATTTCCAGTTGGGCATTTTCACAAGATCAGGCATGTTTCCGGCTGCCTTGCGTGTTTTCAGCTCGTTCCAGTAGTTGTTGTGATCCACTACTTCTTCCTTAATGGTTACTTTAAATTCTTTTTTATACATGTTTGGCATGGATTTGGGCTTGCTGTATTTGGCGCTTAGCGGTTCCCAGCTAAACATTGTAACCGTTTTATTTTTTAGATTTCGCGTGGGCATGGCGGCTGTAGTAATATCCAGTTTTGCACCGGATGTGGGCTTGGTGGTATTGGAAGCCGGTTTCTTGGTGCTTGTCGCCTTTGAATTGGTTGATTCATCATTTGTCTGGCTGCCGCTTGCCTCCGTTTCGCTGGTTTCGGATGCCCCTGTTTCATCGGTAGTGGTGATAACCGTAGATTCGTAAGTTGATTGCGTGGATTCCTCCGGATCTTTGCCGCAGCCGGACATGAGCGCCACCGCCAGCAACAAGCTGGTAGTCAGGGCGAGCAAACGGCTCCATACGGATTGCTTTTTCATAGTATTTGTCCCCTTTCTATAATCTTTACAAAAATATGTGATAAACTCAAATGATTATTGTCCAATTTAATTATAAACAGCTTGCTGAAATAATTCTATATAACTTTCTTTCAAAAAGTTTAGCCTGTAAAGCCAAAACATATATGTCTTAATTTATCCTACAATGCCGGCAGTAACAATGCTTCTTATGAAAAACCGTTGCAAAGCGATGTACAGCAACAAAACCGGCGCAATGAAAAGCAGTGCCGCCACCTGTACGTATACCCCCATCAACGAGCGGGATATTGCCGAGCCATCCGGCAATTTTTGATGGTTTAAGTAGTTCCAAAAATTAGATAATTCGATTGACATGGGGCGTGATTTATTGAAAAACAGCGAAACATTGAGATAATCATTCCAATACCACACAAAGCTAAATAAAAATGAAATAAGCAGAATTGGTCCCGCATTCACAAGCATGATTCGGAAATACGCACTGATAGGCCCGCATCCGTCGAGATATGCTGCCTCCTCAAGCTCCGAAGGCATATTTCTGTAAAACTGGCGGAAAAGATAGACAAACAATCCGGCGCGGATTCCGGTGCCTAGCAGAGCGGGCAATGCCATAGGGGTTAATGTGTTAATAATCTGGATTCCCTCTCCACCCAAAATCTCCGACGTAAATTTGGTAAACCCGACATAGTTCACATATAGCGGCATGTTGATGCTTTGGGGGGGCACAATCAGAGTAAACAGTGCAACTGCAAATAATGCACCGCGTCCGACGAATCGGAAGCGTGCAAAGCCATATCCCGCCAGAGAGCAGGTAAACACCTGCAACACGGTGCAGATAAGTGAAAGCATAAACGAACGTAGCAGTGCACCCGCCTCAAAACCACCTAGAATTTTGGGCAAAAAAGCAATGCCGGACTCAAAAAATACATAATGAAAGTTTTTCAGCGTCAGGGTCCGCGGTATCCATACAACAGTGAGGTCGTAAAGCTCGGCTGGCTCACGAAAGCTTACGCTTAGCATATAAAGGATGGGGTAAAGGATGACAAATGACAGTCCTACAAGCAGGAAAGTCCGTACCGCCGCAATGAAAAAGTTTGCCGTACGCGAAGCAGCCTGGCGGACCTTGGGTCCCGCAGCAATCTGATCGCGATTAATATGGGCTGCTGCATGAAGGATTCCCCGTAAATCCATTCCTTTCCCTCCTTTCTTAATCTACCGCGTAATAGACCCAGCGGTTCAAAATAAAATACACAATCCCGATAATCAGAAATATCGCAGCGAAGCTGAACACCGACATGGCAGCGACATAGTCAAATTCGAGAGAAACGCTGTCGATTAGCTTGAAAAGCGGGTTTGAGGAATTGATATAACTGTCAATCACAGTATAAATCAGATTTACCAGCAGCATGGGAGACAGCATGGGAAGTGTTATCTTCCAGAATGCAACCCATGCATTGGCTCCTTCCACTTTCGCCACCTCATAAAGAGAAGCCGATATCGACTGAAGTCCCGCCAAGAAAATCAAAATTTGGATGCCGGAATGCCAAACCAAGTAAAACAGCCGGTTGACGGTATCGATTATATAATCAACAAATACGGGATTCACTCCCGCCTGGTATAATAAATCCTGGGTGGATGTCACCTCAAACATCATACCTGCTCGCTGACCACTCATTATCATATTTAAAAACTGGTCGCCGTTTACAATATCCATTACCACACCGGACGCAATGATTACCGGTAAAAAGAAGATTGCACGCGCCGCCGTTCGTCCCCTGAATCTTTGATTTAACAGAATCGCAAGAAAAAGGGAAAATATGCAGATGAGAGGCGTCTCAACGATGGTGGAGCGGACCGTCTCGGTAAATGCCGGCAGAAACTGTGCATCTCCCAAAAACAGACGACGATAGTTCTCAAGGCCCACCCATTTTTCGTTGAGGTTACCGGGTTCCATATCCGCTAATGAATTAAAGCTAAACCAAATGGTACGAACAAACGGAACGGCGAAGAAAAACACAATCCCGATAAGCCAAAGAGAAATGAATACGTAACCGTAAATTCCGCGTGACCGCTCATAGGAACGAAGCTTACCTTTTTTCATGACGCTCCTCCTTTCACCGCATAGGACTTCGCGTCAACAACCGTGCCGTCAGCCGCCTGATAGCTGTCGTAGGTGTAGTTTACATAAACCCTTGCTCCATTTTCATAGATACTCACAAATACTCCTGAAGTTACCTGTTGGTGGTCATAAAGACGTGAGCCGCCTGTTGCCCTTTCAATCTGAGCCGCCGCCTTGTATTCCTCTGTCGCTTGATCGAGTGTCAGTGTGTAATGGCAACCCGAAAGTCCGCTGAGACCGGTGTCGCGCAGTGCTTCGGCAGGCTCATATATCCAGGTGTATGCAGGGCATCCACCGGCTTCAATGGTTTTCAGCAAGGCGTCGCTTCCTGCGTTGCTGTTGTTAAGCGGCTGTCCGGAATAGCGAATCAACCCGCTGATTGCTATCTGATAAAACGGCACGCTTCGATCGATAATGTCATGATCGCTGGTCTTTGACGGCAGACCGAATATGTCGGAAGCAAACTGCAGGGCATACTCGTTGGGGTAATACAGCATGGTACGAAGGTCACCGCTGACAGTCTTCATTGCTGCTGTGATCTCGGTTTGTGTGTGTCCTCTCTTTGCTCCGTCACCACGATAATCGTTGTAAAGGAGCTGGCCGATGTCTGAAAATGCAGCGGTTTTAAAATCTGCATTTGAAATACTGGATTTCAGCCTTCTGATATGATCTCCGATTTTGCCCACGGTTAGAAAATAGTATACCTCTCCTTCGGCGGAACCCAGCCCGGGCAGATAGCGACGCGGACGGACTGTCACGCCGGATAAATTGCAGACAGTATCGACGTTTCTGCCTATAAACCCAATATTCGAGAAGCTCAGCACATCAGAAAATAGTGGATAAAACAGAAAGTCTTGCGACTGCGTCAGTCTCCGCACATCTATATCACCTGATTGCAGCGTGGGTTGCATCGCGGCAGAGGTCTGGGGCTTTCCAGACAGCTCATGCTTGCTCCAGCTACGGTAGCTGAATACCACATTATCGACACCGCGCTCTGACAGAGCATTCGCAATCGTTTCAACCCGTCCCGTATCCGTAAGTGGAATAACCGTGTCGCTTTGGACGCCGAGGTTAGATACCTGCTTTCTGACACCGGCATACAGCTCTACAAACAGCGCTGCCGGTTCTGCTTTTTCCATTAATGTATACTTTTCAATTAGGTGTTCGCGATACGCCCGCGCCATGCCACCGTAACCTGCATCAGACCCTGATAAAAATTCATAGCTAACGCCGATTTTTGGAATTCGGGGCGAGCCTTTTTCAAGAATCGATGTGTTGACGTTTCCGATTGAATAATCCATTTTTTCACGGATTGCAAAATCTGCATAGACGTTGGAATAGGAAGTGACCTGCATATTTCCCCATGCATTGACTGTGGATTCTTGGCAGCCTTCTTCAATCACGGCAAGGTATGCAGCGCCGTTTACTTTTACGCCGAACACAGGAAGACGAATATCCTGTTGCTCAACCGTCAGATCGTATCCGTTGCGCAAAATCGTAGGCTCCGCACCATATACCGGGCGTGAAAAGCCGGAGGCGAAATCCCGCCCTTGGTTAAATTCAATTAGGGCACCTGAGCCATCCGGCACCATAAGGTATCCTTCATCCTGCGAACCGCCCGCGCCAAAAAACGGCAGTAGACTGATGTTGTAAAGAAACATGTCCGGATGCCCGTTTTCAATCTGGGAAACACCAACCTCGGCTTTAAGCCTGCCGTCACTGATATAAACATACAGCGGTATGGTGATTTCATAAACCGAGGGTTCATCTGCACCTTCCTCGGTTTTGAAGAACCGAAAACTGTATTTGGTGCAAAAACCGTCCGGAACGGCTAATATCTCAAAAAGTTGATCATACACACTATCCGACATGGTGGATAGGCTACTGTTTTCGCCGGTGACCGGATTGAAATATCGAATCACAAGCTGAGATGACAGTTCCGAGCGGTAGGTACCGGAGGCAACCGTATCCTCCCCACGTTCCGGGGGATTGCTGTACCAGCGCATGCCATCAGCAGTTTCGACATAAAACTCTGCGTTTGAAGGCTTGACATACAATGACAGATCTCCCTTTTGAGCACAAGGGATGAAGTGATCAACCGTCTTATTGTTCAAATCCTGGTTTGCAGATGCCTCCGGGAAGGAGACTTTTGCCGATTTTGCTTGAAAGCCTGTTGATGAGCAACCCGAAAGCAAGAGTATTCCTGAAAGCAGCAGACACAGCAATCTTAACTGCAGTTTCAACCGTATCACCTCTTTTTGTAAGTTATTTAACGTGAATATCAACCCATTCGTACCCTGAAGGAAATTTCATTCATCAGCGTCATGATTGTGGACGTAAGTTGCTGAAACAGGCTGTAGAGCAAAAAGACCAAGAATATAATAAGCAGCATTCCAATCAAGGTAATTATCAGCGAAAGAATGGTTTTGCCTAACTCGTATTCGTGGAAAATCATTATGCCCGACAACAGCATTGTCAGACTCCAGAGTATGCCGACAATCATGATGAACTGTAAATAGGCGGCCTCCTCCTTGATAATGAAGTTGCTGACCAATACCCGTAGAAAACCGCAGTAAATATACGGCTGCAGCGAATAAAGGGTAATAATCCAGATATCGATAAANNCAGTGCACTCAACGCCCAGTTGGAAAGCACAAATAAAAAGAGAATAATCAACCGTGAAAAAAACACGCCTGTCAGATTAACAGAATTCGGATCCCGCATATTGATTTGCGGTCCTATAAACTGTTGCTCAAAAGCACCCATCAGCACCAGAGCAGCAAAATAAAGAATCGACATTCTCAGGGAATTCTTGCGCCTGTAATGCAGCTCGTCAAAGCCACCACCCGGATGTAATACGGTGTAAAATGCCAACTTATACCTGCTTATGTCCCTGGATTGAAGGCCGGATGTTAACACAATCCCCCTTCGGCGCTTACGCAAAATGTACCGCACCAGCATCATTGCGGCAAACACAGCAATCAGCCCTGCAAAAATATATACAAAATTGCTTCGCATAGATATGATGCGGTATTCCTTGTAGGCATCGCTGTAGCGTTCACTGTCACGACCTTTAAGGAAATACTCCATAGCCGATTGGTGTTCCTGCCGATTGTATAACGCACTGCCTATACCGATATAGGCAAGCTCATAATTGGGGTTATGCTCCAAAACACGCTGCCACGGCTCGATTGCTTCCTCGTAATTCCCTTGATTGTAAAAGCCCACCGCTTGATGCACAGCGCGACCCATATCAGTAAGCCTGAACACCGTCACGGTTGCCTTTTTGCTGTCCAGCACCAGCAAATCCTCACCGCACATATCAATTGCAACCGGCCCCAAAAATGTTCCGTCGTAATCACCCAGCGAGCCAAACGCCGCAATCAGCTGCAAATTACGATCAAAATGGTAAATCCGACCTTTTTGATCGTCAATTATGTTTAGGAATCCATTTTCGTCATATGTAAGGTCAATAAAGTTAAGCCGTCTGGCATCCTGTGCCATTGATTGGTAAGCCGACTTCGACATTTTATTCACCGTGGTGTCGGTGGCTTTGGGATTTAAACGGCGGATACCATCCATCTCGGTTTTCATGTTTTGCCATGGTATGTTCTGTCCCGGAGAAATTGAAAATATAAACCCGTCATCAGCAATATCAAAATTTGTTATTTCAGTTGGAACATAGTCTGCCATGGCATCCTTTTGCTCCTCCGTCATAAATTGCTTCCAGAAAAAATCACTCAGTGCTTTTGCGGTGGTAACCACCTTTTCACTGCCGAAAAAACCCTCAAAGCCAAGCTCTTTATCAAAGAGAACAGCACCTTGGTAGATATTACGGCATTTGACGTATAAATTCCCTGCACGGTCGATGACAAGCTTCTCCGGCAGGAACTCCACGCTCTCGTTAAAATAGGCGGATTCGGGCTTGTCGATCACTGCGGTAATTACCCCATCCGTTCCGGTGCGGATAACACGACGATTCCCTGTGTCGGCGACAAATATCCGGTTCTGATTGTCCACAAAGAGACCGGATGCGTCCGTAATCGGAGAATCCTCTCCGTTGAGGGTAAAGTGATCAATAATCGATTTTGCTTTGTAATTCCCGTCTAAAACCAGTATTCGCCCGGGGCCGGAATCCAAAATATATATATCCCCGGATTGGGAGACAAACAAGTCGGTTGGCGTGCCCATGGTTTGCACACCCATGTCCTGCCCATTCAGAATCAGTGCCGGCTCGTATACGTCCGGAATAGTCACCGCATTGCCGTATGAATCATAGGTATAAGAACGATATGGCGCAGCCGCCGCAGGAAGGCAGAATAGTACTGAAAATATGAGGATACATATACAAACGCTTTTCCGACGCACACTCTCCCCCCCTAACCTTTAATTCCGGAAAATGCCATGGTCTCGATAATACGGCTCTGGAGCAAAACGAAAATCAAAAATGACGGAATCATCATCAAAACCGCGGCTGCCGCACCTGGGCCTACACGTGACATTCCCGCCGTTGCTATCTGATTCAGTATGGTAGGCAGGAGTTTTAATTCCTCCTCGTAGACGTAGGCTCCCCCCGTACTGTTCCACAGAGACTGAAAAGAAAAAATCACGAGTGTAAACGAAGCAGGTTTTACAAGCGGCATGCATATACTCACAAACACACGAAATATCCCCGCTCCGTCAATTCTTGCCGCCTCCAGCATTGCGTCATTGATTTGGGTCATGAAGTTTTTCATCAAAAACAGTCCAAGCGGTAGGGCTACCGTAGGCAAAATTACTGCCCATGGGGTGTTAATAAGCTGGGTTTTTGCCACCACAATATACTGGGGCAGGGCGGTCACCGGTCCGGTAAAGAGCAGTGCCATAACTACGATATGAAAAAGAAATCCCGAGCCGGGGAATTTGTATTTCGCCAGCGGAAACGCCGCCATGGAAGCCACTATTAGGTTTAGAAGCGTACCCACAACCGTAACAAAGATGCTGTTGGCGGCATAACGCGAAAAGGGAATCCAAAGGCTGTCTGTGAGCTGCGAGAGCATACGATAGTTTTCGGTTGTTGGATGGTTTGCTAAAAATCGAGGCGGAAACACAAATATTTCTTCAATAGGCTTTACCGACTGGGCAATCGCATAAATAAAAGGCAAAAGCATGAACGCACCAAAGCATGCGAGTACCGCAAAAATCAAAACATCACCCGCCAGTGACCGATTTACCCCTAAATGCCGACCTCCCTGTTGTTTAGGCATATTTGGTTTCCCTCCTTCCCCTTATGGTAATATTCAAACGTCAGCTACTCTGGTGATGATGCGCTGGATAACATGGTTTACCGAAAGAATAAGAACAAACAGCACCATAGACACTGCGCAGGCATAGCCCATTTCAAAGCGAACATTGCCGTAATCGTAAATATGGGTCACAATTGTAAGCGCGGCATTGTCTGTGGAAGGGAAACCTGCCAGCGTCATACAAATAGAGCTTACTGAAAATGCCGCGCCGATTTGCATAACCGCACCGAACAGGAGCTGTGGTCCCATGGAGGGCAGCGTCACATACAATAGCTCCTGCAAGCGATTTCTTACACCGTCCACTGCCGCCGCTTCATATAGCTGCCGATCCACGTTTTGGAGACCGGCGATGAAGGATAAAAATGAAGTGCCCAGACTCATCCATATCTGCACTACGATAACTACACCCAGCACGGTTTCTGAATTGGTAAGCCACTGAACCGGCTGGTTAATGAATCCTAAAGACATCAAGAAATAATTAAGATATCCGTACATGTCTCCGGAAAAGATAAATCCCCACATTACGAACAGCATACCCGAAATGGAAGGGGCGTAAAAAACAAAGGTCAAGATTGCCCGTAGCTTTGGATTCAGCTCGTTAATCAGCCATGCAAAGATTAGGCAGGCGAAATAGCTGATGGGTCCGGTGATAACTGCAAAAATAAATGTGTTGTTTGCGGCAATCAAAAATACGTCATCATCGAAAAACAGCCTTGCATAATTTTCGAGTCCAACAAAGGCAGGAATCTCAAGCATATTAAAGTCAGTAAAGCTTAAAAATGCCGCACCTAGTATCGGAAGTATAATAAACATAAAGAAAAGAATATAAAAGGGGGCAAGCATGGCATAGCAGCCCCTCGCGCGTATAATGCGCGAAAGCAGACTCCATTCCCGCCGCTGCCGTTTCCGTGAAGCAGACATCATCTGTTAGCCTCCCTCCACTTACGTGCGATCTCCTTGTTGACCTGCAAATTATATCGGTTCAGCGTATCAACGGAGTTCTCATACTGGTAAATCACCCGCCGAAACGCATTGTTGATGCCTCGGGCGATATAGTATCCGCCGGGGATCTCCGGGATTACGACTACCCTCTCCCACTGCTCAAGCAGGACAGACTGTACATCCTCCCAAGGCAAGCGTTTGAAAGCGTTAATGTTTGCCGGCGTGTAACGGGCGATTGGTCCAAGCAATGCTTCAACCGACATACCAAACATTGCCTGCGCCTGATCAGAAGTAAACCAGTCAAGCAGCTGCCATGCGTCTTCTTTTTTACTGCTTTTTGAAAAAATTACGGCACTGGTCAGCCCTTGGTTCAGTCCGGGATTGATGCCGGTTCCGTCTGCGTTTGAGATGCTTACCGATCGGTCTATTTTACCATTTTTTAATACGCCCGGCAAAGGAATCATCTGCCAACGTCCGGCAATCTCGGGGGCCGCTACTTCAAACATGGTATAGATGGAATACGGGGCGATGCCAAGAGGCATCTCGCCGCTGCGAAAACGATTATAAAAATCATAAGCGATCGGGAAACCGTATTGTGAGAAAAGCCCGGTCCAAAGAGTAAAAGCGTCAATCGCCGCCTGGCTGTCAAAACCAGTTCGACTTTGATCCTCTGCATAAAAGCTGCCGCCGTTTTGGAACAGAAGGGTGGCGAACATTCCCAGAGAGGCGGGGATGCCGATCTCCATGTTTTTTCGTTGCAGCACTGCAGCGGTCTCGAGCATTTCATCCCAGGTGTTCGGAGGGGATAGTCCCAGCTCATGGAGTATATCGGTGCGGGCAAACATCATTGGAAATGTCTCGGTGATGGGAAGGGCATAGCACCCGTCTTTATAAAAGAATGAGTTGAGCGCATCCTGAGAGAAACGCATCCTGACCTCATCAAAACCTGCCATCGGCGTAAGGTTTTCGAGTACACCGCGGGACGCAAGATTAAAGGGCTCGTCACTGCTTAAAAACAAGGCAGCATCCGGAGCCTTTCCTGCCAGCACTGCTTCTCGGATACCGGTTGGAACCAGTGATGCGTTTACACGAATGCCGTATTCTCGAGTAAATTCGTTGTCTACCAGCTTTTTAAACGCATCCAGCTGGTCTCGACCAAGCGTCAGCCACACATTCACAGCAGTTTTTTCATCGTAAATCTCGCCAACCGTACCGTAATCCTTCATATAGGAAGCAAGCAGACGCTTGATGCTGAAAAATAACCCATCAAAAAAGCCTGCCCGCTCACGCGGCAACTCCCCTTCGGGAGAGTGGACAGCAATATAATCAATATCCAGCGGCTGGTTTTTTGCATCCATGTTCCAGGTTGACAGCGCCTCAATGTCAGCTTTAAAGCTGCCGAGGGTACGTGCCAATTCATCCGGATCTTTTTCAATCCGTTTCAACCGATTCAACAAGGATCGAATTATGGTCAGCTCGCTGCCCGAGCGGCCGCGGTTAACCTTTAAAATCGTACCTTCCTGCTTTTTCAAAAGGGTTGACAAATCCTTGATAGAATCAATAACGCCGGGAATCTCGGTCTTTAAATTATAGTCACGGTATTTGTCGGGATTGGTGCCCGCCACCATCACAACTCCGCGGTACAGCGAATTTAACCGATAGACTGCATCATCAAGGGCAAGTGTAACATCGGAAAGCGGACCCGGCACTGCTTCCAGAGAAAGGGTGTACTCCCTTCCTTGCTCAAAAAAGAATAGGTAGTCCTCATGGCCGTTGCCAAGTGTTTTTTGATACCATGAGCCCGAGGACTCAAAGGTAAGGATATCAGCTTCCCTGAAAGGCACCTGACCGTCAATCATTAGCCTGCGACTGGAGGAAAAACCGCTTTTGATATTCTGCCTCACCCGCAAGGTGATATTATACAATCCGCTTTTGGGCACTGTTAGCTTCCATTTAATCCACTGCCCCGATGAGGAAAAACGATTGCCGGGGATGTAGTTGAACACAAGCCTTACAGGATCAGAAGGCTGGGTAGCAGCATCGCTTTTATCAAAATCAGGCAGAATGGTGGTGTCGGATTTTGAAGCGTAGTTTTCGGCTTCCAATAGATTGCTTGCATCCGAGGGCGCATTTTGCGCATTGTAACTTCGGCGGATTTTGGCATACTCAGGTAGGGGTTCACCCGCAAAAACACAGATGCCTGCCAAAGCAAGCCGTCCGATTCGGGAAGTAAGACGAATTATATTTTCTCCTTGGTTGAAATAAAACCGTAGAGGCTGGTTATATCTCCCCTCGGGGTCTAAAATCGGACGAGTAATCCACTCGCCCGACAGTTCCTGACCGGGTAATATCTGATTTCCGCGAGAATCAGTTGCGATTTCACCGTTGTTCTGCCATTCCTGACTGAGGGTGATATGCTGCATTGAATCAAATCCGACCTTGCCGTTCAATGCAAGGCTTATCTTATTCTGTCCGATGCTTTCCTCCGGCAACGGGACATAGGTGAGCTGAATATGATACAGTCCGGGGGTGCGCACAGAAATCGGAAAGGAAGCCTCTCCGCCGGGATCCAGCATCAAAACTCGGCTTTTACCTTTGTATTCCGATAACGTGCATTTAACACGCTGCAACGATTTATCAGCAGCGACGGAATATTCTCCTGCCGCCGCATCGGTATTTGCAGCGGCAAGATAGGCTGCGTAAGAACCCGGATTGGCTGATTGAGGTGACACCGATACAGAGTCTGCAACGGAAGCTTCTATCGCATGACAGGGCATAACTGTCGACAGAAGCGTCAGCGCTAATGTGACCGCCATCAATTTACGTGCCAACATATCAGTTCCTCCTCCGTTAAGGTTATTCTGCTTTGATACCTCCGGGTATCTCTCAACCAATTAATATGCGTCAAATTCAATTTTACAAAACGTTCCGCGCTGTTCTGATTCTCTTGCCTGCAAGCACATTAACGCGCTAACCAAGCCATCACGCAATGTGGCGGTGGGCGGTTCTCCCTTGCTGATAAGATTGATGAATTCATTCACCAGTGACTCATCGCCGCCGAAATGCCCTCCACCCTCCTCAAAGCGTATAGTCTCTTCGACATCCATCAGGTGTTGGAAAATGCGAATTTCTGATTTGTAGAAGTCAAATTCAAGCGTTCCCTCATAGCCGGAAAAGATGGCGCCCCGCTTTTGAGCCTTTTTGCGTGCAAAAAAGTTTTGGGTATAACCGACATGCATTCCTGTTTCATAGCGAACAAGGGCACTTGCCGAATCATGGTTACCGGTATCGGTAGCAAAGCAACACATTCTATTACTGTTGGGATCGTGCTCTCCCTTTCTGACAAGGGGACTTTCGGGACATTCCAAATATTTCTGACAGTCGACACATTTCAGCCCGGCTGGTTCATTCCCTTTAAAAATCTGCTTCGAGCCCATAGCCGCCACAGATACAGGCGAAGTGCCCAGTATATAATTGATGTAATCAAAATCATGTGTCGCCTTTTGCAGGAACAGGCCACCGGTCTCTTCCTCGTTCCGATACCAATTGTTGAAATATGTGCCGCCGTAAGGCACATAATTGAGCGCCTGTACATGCTCAATGCGTCCAAGCTTGCCGGAATCCACAATTTCCTTAACACGCCGAACAATCCCGGAAACCCGCAGCGGAAAGGATACCACCGTACGCCCGTTGCTCTGCTCATAGCCACGCCGCAACATGATCCAGTCCTCCATATTTGTGCAGACCGGCTTTTCAAGAAACAGCGGAATGCCTTTGTCCATAACAAGCCGTGCAAGCCGCGCATGCGTAGAGCAGCGAGTGCCGATGAATACACCGTCTAAATGCTCTTTTTCCAGCATTTCCTGTGCATCGGTATAAAACACCGCTTCATTCACCGCATCCTGAATCGACTCCGGCCAGATATGACCAAACGCTTCCTTGGGCTTAAGGTCGGCAACAGCCGCCAGTTTAAAGTTATTTAGAGATTGCTTTTGAGTGAGATTTACAATATGGGCAATTCTTGTGCCAAGCCCTATAACACCGTAGTGATACATGGTCCTACTCCTTACTGTTCGCTATTCGAAAACGGTCGTAAACAAAGCTTAAAGGCAAACTGATTCGGAAGACAATATTTTTTGGCTATCTCCGGTCCGCAGCTTCCTGATCCAATACCGATTTGCATATAATCCGCACACAATACCGTATGCCTGGGTGAAGAAAGCAGATGACGATGGGTTGTGGCTTCCAGCTCTTCCGCTGAATAGGGTAGCGCTGTAAAATCATACCCGTTTTCGGCCTTTATCAATATCCCTGCGCCGTCTGCATTTTGAAGCGACGCCCAAGAGGTTTTATAGTGATTTCCGCAGTCCTGAGGACGAATATAGGGAAACATCATATCCTTTACCTTGGCCTTAAATTCTCCCCGGCGGCATGCGTGGTGCGAATCCACATAGGACTCGCCCGGGCCATACCCGTGCCAGCTCACTTGATCAAAATCGGTGTCCAAAAACATCCGAATGCCAAATCGGGGAATAAACACAACACCTTGCTTTAGGCAGACATCGGCAGTAAGATGGATTTCTCCGTCACCATCGATTTGCCAACAAACATTCATGTGCAATACAGGCTTTAGGCTTGTGGAAGAAAAGGATGCCTCCTGTCTAATGGTAAGTCTATCTGATTCGTTGCTGATTTCACATGTATATGTACGCACTGCTGAGCGGTCATACCCGCGCGCACGCCATTGCCACTGAATATTCCGATCGTTGTCTATTGGCGCGCGCCAGATGTTGAACGCCNNGCCATTGGCTGCTTTAAAAGCTGTCTGTCTCCCGCCGACATCTCGGTAAACGCGGCGGAGTGGGTGTCATAGCGGTAAAGAAAATCCTTGCCTCGTATTTCAATAATGTTTCCCGATTTTAAATACTCAGGGCAGGCACCTGCCTTTGCGGGTGCTGTCTCCGGCTTTTTACAGGGCAAGTCAAAGGATGCAAATGCGATCTCATGCCCGTTAGAGATAAAGCTCAGGTACACCGCCGCTTCGCCGGATATCGGAAGGTTATTATAGGGCAGTATTATCTGCTCCTTTTCCCCAGCCTTAGCAGACAGAGAGCCTTTTCCGCTCATGATTGCTTTGCCGCCGGCAGTTACCTCCCACAAGCACTCGACATGGCGTAGGTCAATGAAATCATATCGGTTCTCAATCTCAAATACTCCTCGGCTGAGATCCACCCCACGTACAAAAACGGGTTGTATCACCGCCTTATACTCAAGCAGTCCCGGTGAAGGTATGCGCTCGGGCAAAACCAACCCATCGACGCAAAAGTTACCGTCATTGGGATGATCATCGAAATCACCGCCGTAGGCATATACCGGTTGGCCTTCTGCTGTACAGCCGGTCTGCACAACATGGTCGCACCATTCCCAAATGAAGCCTCCCGCAAATTTGGGGTATTGCTCCATTAAATCCACATAATCCTGAATGTCGCCGGGTCCGTTGCCCATGGCATGGCTGTATTCGCAAAGAATAAGCGGGCGTGTATCAGCTGATTTGGTGAGATATTCCTCACACCACTGTGGAGAAGGATACATCCTGCTGACCACATCGGTTCCGGGTTGGGAATCCGGATATCCCTCCGGCACATCTGCCGCTCCCGGGTATGACGTCGACGCCCCCTCATAATGCACCGGACGCGTACCGTCTAAAGTATGGAGCAGATCCACCGCCGCTTTCATACACACACCCCAGCCGCTTTCGTTGCCCGATGACCACATAATTACGCAAGGGCGGTTTTTATCGCGCTCAACAAGATATTTCATGCGGTTTTCATAAAGTGACATAAACCGCGCATCATCTGAAATCTCGTTAAAATTATCATTCCACTCGGCACCGACACCATTGGTGACCACGCCGTGTGTCTCCAGATCAGCCTCGTCAATCAGATAAAAACCAATCCTATCGCAGTACTGGTAAAAGCGCGGATCGTTGGGATAATGCGAGGTGCGGATTGCGTTGATGTTGTGAAGCTTCATGAGTTCTAAATCCGCCAGCATCATTTCAGGTGTAACGGCATAGCCCGCAGTCGGATGACTGTCATGCCGATTGACACCCCGCAATCTTATTGGGCGGTGGTTGAGCATTAATACACCGTCAGTAATCGTGATTTCACGAACGCCAATTAATTCAGCTATATATTCGCCGTTTGCCTCGATTAAAAGCTGATACAAATCAGGGGTCTCGGCTGTCCATAGTGAGGGGTGGTTTATCTCAAATACGGTCTTTTGGCAACTTGTCTTGATAATTTGTGCTGTACCGTCCGGTGCCGTCAAAGTAAGTGAGGCTTCTCCCGCAAAGCCTATCAGCTCGACCGAAACCTCGGCTTTAGATAGGTCTGCCGACACGCTGGTTTGAATACGATAGTCCTGTATATGTCCGACAGGGCGATTCAGCAGATAAACATCACGAAATATGCCTGACAGGCGGAACTTATCCTGATCATTCAGATAAGAGCCCTTTGAATACTTCAAAACTGCAGCGACAATGCGGTTATTACCTTCATTTATGTACGCCGTCACGTCGAACTCGGTCATGGCGTGAGGAACCTCACCATATCCGACAAACTGTCCATTCACCCATAGATAAAAGGCGCAGTCCACACCTTCAAATACAAGATATTGTTGATTGCCCGATGTGCCCTGAACTTCAAAATCTCTTGCATATACGCCGGTGGGGTTTTCTCTGGGAACATAAGGCGGGTCAAACGGAAACGGATATTTAACATTCACATAATTCGGCTTGTCTATCGCCGGATCACTAAGCTTTTCAATCTGCCAGTTGGCAGGAACCTGAATCGTATCATTAAACACGATATTGTCGGATTCTTCAAGAAAATGTTCAAACGAATTATAGTATGCAAAATCCCATTTGCCCGACAGTAAGGTGAGCTGTTTTGACTCCCGGCGCTCCGCATAAGCGTTAACCTGCCTGTCAAAAGGGATGTAATAGGCGCGCGGAGGCATGGTTCCAAGCTCTGCAACTGAAAAATTTTCATGACAATATAAAAATTCCATAGAAAACATCCTTTCAACTATAGTTAACCATGTTTCTCTATGGAATTCTATATAGTTTTTATGCTGATTGTTTAGTTTATCTTTTCACTGCTGACTGCTTTTACTTTCGATAAACGGATCGGCTGTATTCCCGAGGTGTCATGCCAAATCGATCCTTGAATTTTGTTGAGAAGTATGTGGGTGAGCAGAAATCGAGCCGCGCGGAGATTTGAGAGATATTCATGCTGCCAAGCGCTATCATTTCTTTAGCGAGGGAAAAACGCTCATTAATAATAAAGGTCTGCACGCTGTCTCCGGTAAACTCCTTAAAAATCCGATAAAGATGGGAGGTGCTGATATTAAGCTGTCGAGCAATTTCGGCAACACTGCAATCGCCATGTGACAAGCCCTGTGTAATAAGCTGTTTGGCACGATGTACGATTTCCTTTCGATTTATAACAAACTCCTCTGAAGGAACTGCAGCATTCTCCTGCGGCGCAACTTCACCGCGAATTAGCCGAAGAAGCAGGAGCTTAAGATTGGCCTCCATAAAATCCACTGAATATTCATCCTGCCGCTGGGATTCTGAGATCATAATCCGCAGCAGATCACGCACATCCTTATCAATGTGATAGATACGGCGTTTAATCACATCCCCTTCCGCTTGCAAGTCAAACGCAATATTTAAAAATGATACCATGCTTTTTTTGTTGGCGTGAATTGCGTGGAATTCGTTAGGCCTATAAATAATCATCTCGCCTTGCTTGAGCTGGTACTTCTCCCCGCTCACAACAGCGGTAAGCTCCCCGATGTCCACATACATCAATTCCCAGTAAGGGTGACGCTCACCCTTAAATACAAAATTTTTATTTTCTTCCATATAAAGAAAGGTGTATATCCGATTTATCGAAAGCCTTGTGCGGTTAGAACGAACCAAGGCATGTGCATTAAACGGTCTTTCCGCGTGGATACCACTGCTATATATGTAGTAGGAAAAATCGCAGTCGTAGGGCAGAACACAAAATTCAACATCCGGATTAATACAAACCGGGCGGGCAAACAAGAAGATTTCCGGGCTGTCATCATATAAAACAACCAGAACACCGATTCCGCTGGCGGGCTCAATATATACCGGGTTTTCATAGGCAAAAACTACATCTTCCGTACCATCCCTGCAGTTAATTAAGGCATAATCATAGCTGTAAAGTTGTGTAAGATTGTCGGTGCTGCGAATCGTATGCCCATATTTTTTAAACGACTGATAGCGAATTGGCCGTATATACACAAGATACCCCTCCATAGCCAGATTGTTTTGAGCATAATATACAATATTTTATCATAGGATTGGAGATAAAACAAGTAACAAGCAGGGGATTAATGTCAACAGCGTTGTAAATATCCCTTTATAATAAGTTTTGTCGGATTGGCAAAACCAATAAGGATGTTGCCGAGCAGGATTCCATTAATCGGTGGTTTGATGAACGAAATGGAAAGATTGGAATATATTGCAAAAATGGCGGAAAATTTGCCCACCTTGCGTACAAAACTGAATATGACGCAAGAGGAACTTGCCAATTTGATTGGTGTTAGTCGAAGTACTGTAATTCTCTTTGAAAAAGGACAACGAAGTATGACCTGGAATACGTTTTTGTCGCTTATTCTTATATTCAGCAAAAACTCTGACACCAACAAGCTTATGAAGGCACTTGACATCTACACGGATGAACTTGAAGAAATATTAGGGGGTAACCAATAATGGCAATCGTTGAGATAGTAAAATATAATGGCACACCTGATGTGTTCGCATGGAAATTTCCAAGCGAGGAACTCGGCACTTGGACACAACTAATTGTAAACGAAAGTCAAGAAGCTATCCCATATAAGGGCGGCCAGGCACTTGATTTGTTTACAGCTGGAAGGCATACGCTTCAAACAGCCAATATTCCATTACTTAACAAGATCATAAATATGCCTTTTGGTGGAAGAAGCCCATTTACGGCAGAGGTATGGTACATAAACAAGGTATATTCGCTTGATGTTAAATGGGGAACCGCAACGCCCATTCAACTGCAAGACCCGAAATACAAGGTGTTTATACCCTTGCGTTCATTTGGTCAGTTTGGAATTCAAATTGATGACAGTCGCAAGTTTATGACAAAGCTTGTTGGAACACTGGGAACATTTAATAAGAACGATATTTTAAAATATTTTAGAGGACTATTTCTCACAAAGGCAAAAGATGCAATATCTTCATACTTAATTAAAGAAGAAATCAGTGCTCTCGAAATAAATGCTTATCTTGACGAGCTTTCCGAATTTTTATGCCAACGTATAAAACCTACTATGGATGATTACGGTATAAAGCTTTTAAACTTTTATGTAAATGATATCAATGTGCCGGAGGACGATGCGGCTGTTAAAAAACTAAAGGATGCACTTGCTAAAAAAGCAGAAATGGACATTGTTGGCTACAACTATACACAAGAACGTTCTTTTGACACCTTGGAGGGTGCTGCAAAGAATACCGGCGTCGGGCAGTCAGGACTTATGGGTGCCGGAATTGGTCTTGGGATGGGTGTTGGAGTTGGCGGTGCCTTTGGTGGTGTGATGGGTGGAATAACCGAAAACATTAACACCAAAGAAACCAAGAATTGCCCTGAATGTGGCAATTTAATTGATGTTGACAAACGCTTTTGTTCGGCCTGTGGGTTTGATACGCACACAAAAAAAGATGTAAAGGACGAGGTTGTTTGCAGAAAATGCGGAAATGGATTTTCTAAAAAAGCCAAGTTCTGTCCAGAGTGCGGTACACCTTATAATCCTTGTCCGTCTTGTGGTGCAGATATACCCAAAGATACAGCAAAATGCCCATCCTGCGGCAAAAGCATGCCAAAACCCTGTCCCAAATGCGGCACTCCAGTAGAACAAGGAAAAAAATTCTGCTTTGAGTGCGGCGCTTCTCTTGTGAATAAGTGCCCGAGTTGCAATGTTGAATTAAATGGAACGCCAAAATTTTGCCCTGAATGCGGGCATAAAATGTGAGGTCCACTATGAGTAAATTAACAAGAAATATTCTATTGTTAGCCGTTGGGCTTGTTACCGTTATTGGAACATGTTTAATCCTTTTTCTGTTTAATTTTTTTAAAACTGATGTCAACGCATTATCCGCCGGATTTCTAATTTTTGCAGAAATACTCTTATTCGCAAGCTTTTTTGCAAACTCTGCCATTGCAGTTAAAACATATACTATGCAGAAAATTGGTCTGCCAACCATTGCGACGCTTTATATTATAGCAACCTTGTTTTGTTTGGTTTTCTTTAAGCTTAGCGAACAAACAGGTAGCTTTAGATTCCAAACAGCTTTAGCAATAGAAGTAGCGATAACCTTTTTAACGGTGATAATAGCAGCTGCCATTATCTTGTTTTCAGACCGTGTAAACAAGCAGAACCAAGAAACTAATGAAAAACGCAGACTAATGCAGATATGTGAAAAAAGAATATCCGATTTGCTGTCTGTCAATAAAAACAGACATTGTGAGCCTCAGCTTCTATTCGTTTTGGAAAAGCTAAAATACTGCGATAAAATCGGATCCACAACCGTTGACGAGAGAATTGTTGGCGCTATTATGAAACTTGAAAAGGAGCTTAGCTTAGAAGAACCCAACGCTGACAGCATTTTTGAACAGCTATCAGCATTGATAATACAGCGAAACACCGAAATGGCTGATAGTAAGAGGGGAGGATTTTAAAATGGGTACAGCAAAAGTTAAGGGTTGGTTAGTACAGTGATAGAATTAACAAGCAGCTTTTTGGCACATTCGGTAGAATGTATTTCTTCTACTTGCGAATATTGCGGCTCGCCTATTTGAGGGAGGAAAGAACTTTGAGTATAAAAAACAACTTTGACTTAGCTATCAATAATAATCTCCATAAAAACACCAGACTAACAACACTATATTCTTGGCCGGTTATCATTTTATTCTTGATATTCTTTTTCCCGGTTGCAATTTATCTAATGTATAAGCGGTTTAGCATTGATAAGGCAAACATGATGAAAAACGCAAAAATTACTCGCAATTTTGGAATTGCTATAATTTTTTTGGGGTTGTTTTATTTTATCATGGCGCTTACTGGAAATGTAGAAACTACCGAAGAGACGATGAACCCCGTTGGTGCCGCAATCGCTATGTTAAGCATTTGCGGCGGTGCCGGGTTATGGCTTTTACTTGTCGCCAATAAAATGTATAAAAACGGATTGAAATATAAGAAATATGTAAAAGCTGTTGTTAACCAAGGACACACTGCTGTTGACAATATTGCCGCAAATGTCGGGGTTACCTACGAAACTGCACTTGATGATTTATATAAAATGATGGAGCAAGGGTATTTTGGGGGCAGTTACATAGATGAAACAAACAGAGAAATTATTTTGCCAAAAGCATCAATACAAGATCCTGTTATAAAGGAAGATACAAAAGTTGTATCTTGCAAAAGCTGCGGTGCAAATAATACTGTATTTATTGGAAGAGCTAACAGCTGTGAGTATTGTGGCTCGCCGATAGAGATATAAAAAATAATGGAGGAGAACAATCATGAAATGTCCAAGTTGTGGATCGGAAAGCAATGGTAAATTTTGNNGAACACTGTGGTACAGCCCTTCAAATGGCAAGTGAACAACCTGATGTTGCTCAGCAAACACCTGTGGCACCTATAATGCAAAAACCAATTAAAAAGCCTATATTTCAAAAGTGGTGGTTTTGGGTAATTATTGCGGTGATAGCGATTGGTGTAATCAGTAATCTCGGAAACCAAGGGAACACAGATGATTCTTCCGATAAAACTAATTCCAGCAGTAATGTTAGCACCACAAGCGTCACTTCAAAAAAAGCAAGTGAAAAAGCTAAAGTAACCATTGTGGACTTTAGCTCAATGAGTAAAGCAGATATACAAGCATGGGCGGATACCAATAAGATTACTTGTAAATTTGATGAAGAATATTCTAACACCGTAGCAAGCGGCGCTTTCATCAGTCAAAGCAAAAAAGCAAACCAAGTTGTTACAGAAGGAGACACGATTAAAATTGTGTATTCTTTAGGTAAAAAGCCTTCAGTCGAGTTTCAAAACGCTTTACGCAAAGCTGAATCATATTCCAAAACAATGCACATGTCCAAAAAAGGTATTTATGATCAATTAACATCTGNNTAACATCTGAATATGGAGAGAAATTTCCGGCAGATGCCGCGCAGTATGCAATTGATAACATGAAAGCTGATTGGAAAGCAAATGCATTGGAAAAAGCAAAATCTTATCAAAAGACCATGAGCATGTCTAAAAGTGCAATCTATGACCAGCTGATTTCTGACTACGGTGAAAAATTCACAAAAGAAGAAGCACAGTACGCCATTGATCATTTGGACGACTAAAAAGTTAATAACACCATCCATAAAGAATCTCGCGCCAAATTGACACGAGGTTCTTTGTTTTAGATGGCTTTAATTATGATTAAGATGCNNGTCTCATTAGAACTAATGAGACGTTCTTTTACGTTCTCATGTCTTTTACCGGGTTGCAGAAATCCTATTTCTCCCATAAGCTGAAATAAAGAAACTCTGAAAGGGAGGTGGTGCGCTGATGTCATGGATTGATAAGATCCGCATGAAAAAAAGTCGGCTTGGGCAACCAAATTTTTATGAAAATAATGGAGCTTATCAGCAAAGGCTTTCCCTGCTTACTACACTGGAGTATAAGATTTTTATGTTTTTGCGCGAAGGATTTTCAACAGAAGAGTGTTCCCAAAGACTAAATATGAAACGGAGTGATGTAAAAGCCCATGTAAACAGTATATACAGCAAGTTAAACGTAATATCTTCGGCGGAGTTGATTGTCAAGTATCGTGAAGATAGTTAAATCTACACGTATCAAGGCAAAAATTAGAAATGAGGTGTTTTGGATTGAAGTTAATGAGGGTAATTTTTTGTATGCTGCTGGTGCTTATACTGGCGATTTCGCTGGCGGGCTGCTTTTTAGGTGGAAATGTTAAGGTGGATAAGGACGGGAATATCATTATTAAAGACAAGGATAACCATGGCAATGATGTTGTAATCGGCGAGAAAAAATGGGACAAATCAAAAATGCATGGGTTGGACACGCCCAAAGCAAAGCTGGAAACTTCTCTGATTTCCGAGGACGGTGCAATGTATGGCTTTAGTGGAATGAAAGAAAAGGATGCGAAAGAGTATATTGAAAAAATAAAATCCGCGGGTTTCACCTACAATGCAGCCACTTTGGATGATTATATATTCAACGGCACAAACAAAGAGGGCTTAACAGTCGCTTTTGCGTATGATAAGGAAAATGGATCAGGAAGCATTATGTCCAGCAAGGGGGAGCCACCCTCTGACGAAGATGAAGGTGAAGGCGCTGTTATTGGAGGCACCGATAAAAAATGGGACAGCGAAAAAATGGGCGGCTTGCCTGATCCCGGCGTCAAGGTGGTTGCCTATTGGACGGCAGGCAGCGCCACCAACTATAGCCTTGAAGTGATACCCTCCTTTACGGAATATGTTGAAAAAATTAAAGACCATGGCTTTACGGAAGATGTTAACGAAGCCGAAATCAATGACCTCTATGTTTACGCCGCGTCAAATAGTGGGGGAGATCGAATCACCTTATCTGTTGGCGCAGATGTGAGTACGATTACTTTTGAAAAGCAGGAATAAGCTGCAAATGATTGAATTGGCAGTCTACCTATGGAGAATATAATATTACAATATTTGGAGGTATTATTATGAATTGTATAAACTGCGGAAAAAAACTGATGGACAATGCAAAATTTTGCGATGGGTGCGGCTCTCCAATTGTTGCTGCATCCGCACCGATGAATGAGCAACCACCTGCCCAGGCTGTGCCTGTTAATAATGAAGCACAGGAAAACAAGGTGATATTCATACTGTCCTACATACTGTTTTTTCTCCCCCTCGTTTCCTGTCCAAACTCAAAAATGGGACGTTTCCATGCAAATCAAGGGCTTTTGCTGCTGCTCACGTCGATTGCGGGCCAAATTGTAGTGACCGTCCTTTCATCCGTGCTTCTGTCGATTTCATTGAGGCTATGGGCAATCACATCGCTTATAGGTTGGGGCTGGGCTATTGCTGTTCTGGCGCTTGTCATCATCGGTATGGTGAACGCAAATAAAGGCGTGCAAAAGCCACTTCCCGTCATCGGAGCCATTACAATTATTAAATAAAGGAGAAACAAGAATAATGAAAAAATTACTTTTTTTCGTGCTTGTGATGCTGTTATCTTTCTGTTTTGTATCATGTACTTCTGACAATGCAGAAAAGGAAAACAGCCGTCATTCCACAAGCGATACCAGCAGTCCAACCAATGAAAATAATACGAGCTCTGCAATCGCTCAAGGTGAGCCGGTACCGACTTTTACAATCGACTGGCCTTCGGAGATGTTGCCCTCTGATTTTCCCAACTTGGGAAAGGTAACCAAGGTGTATGATTCCCGGTCCTTTGTTAAAAAAGTAACGATTAACTGGAATATTGTAAGTGAAGATCAAGTCAAAGAGATCATTGATAAATTAAACGCTTATCTTGATTATGATCATGCGTGGCAGGACTACTTCTACAGCGATGGAATCAAATACAAACCGGGTACGCAAGATGAATCTATCAGAATTGTAGTTCGGTACATGCAATCCGCATCGGGCGAGATAGAGCCGGAGTTTGAGCCGCAGTTTTTCTTGGAAATCACCGGTGACGGGATACCCGATAAAAATAATAAATAGTAATTATATAATTACACATCCGCAGTCGGCAAACGCATATCTAGAACATCTATGCACCGACGCGGGGAGAATGCGAAGAAAAGCTCGCTGAGCTGAATGTTCAGATGAAAGCGGAGATTGCAGAGGAAAAAGCAAAAGGATAGATCGAGCGAGGATTATCATAAGATTAATAGCAACCACAATAATATGGGAATATACAGAACTGGATAGAATGAGATTCTAGTCGCTGTATGTAGGTTATGAATAACTAATTGTCATTATAACCTTTTTTATGGTGTTAAAGCACGCTTTCCAGTATTGCTCTCTTTCAATGATCTTATCGTGATCGCACGACAATCCAAAGTATTCAATAGAGTGAAGGTGAAATTGTCTTTATATTGATTTTATACCTCGAGAACATGACATTATCCCTTAAGACCGTTAATGAGTATTTCAAAGTGTTCTACCGCCTGAGTTTTTAAATCAAATTCAGGATAGCGTATGCACCACTCATAGGTAATTCCCCTGATTGCGAGCATAAAATGACGAGCAAGAAGATCAGGGGATAGCCCGGATTTGAATTCTCCCTTTCTTATACCCCTCTCCAACACGTCGCTGAACATTTTATAAAGTGCTCGGTTGTAGCCCATAACAGCGCCTGTGTCCACATCTTTTGCTATTTGCGCCTTATAAACAGCTTTCATTTTGCCGCAGCCGATCTTATCTATAAGCTCATCGGAAATTGTCCCAATGAGCGAAAGAATAATTGTCTCTGCCGAAGCGTCTTCATGAAAAGTGTCTAAAAAGGCTTTGTAATCAGTGTCCGCTTTTTCAACATGATCGTTTATAAGCATAGCAATTAAAGCATCCTTTGATGCAAAGTGCACATAAAAAGAGCCCTTCGCTACACCCGCTGCTTCTACAATGGCATCTACAGATACTTTATTGTAATCGTTCTGAGAAAATAGCTTCTCTGCACTTTTATATATTTTTTCTCTGGTAGCCTTAGCCTTTAGCTTTCTGTTTTTTCCGTTATAATTCATTTGTTCCTCTTTCATTATTAGTTGATTAATATAGTATACTTATTTCTCAGAATAAAACAAATAGCGTTTATATCATAAACTTAACATGTTTAAAAACACCCGCCCTTGAAACAAATAATTTCAAAGGCGGGTGGAACAATTTTATAATTTTATCTTTTAAACCAAATATAGATATACGCAGAGTTAGCAACACCCTTATTTAAGTCATATTTATCGTTACTGTTAAAACGCAAAGAAGGAATCCAACCAGTGCCCACCGTCCCAAACGAATACACTCCATCTACTTCGATTCCGATTTCGCGTATGGGCTCACCCTTTGTTTTATCTTTTGAATAATAAAGATAGATGTATGACGCCACGCTTGCAGAATACCTTGATGAATTTTTATTCAAGTCTGAATCTATAAATGAATAACCGGATTTCGTTTTGTTTGCACTACCGCTGGTGAATGCCTCAATTTTAATATCCCGCATTGCCTCGTCGGGGTTAGTTGTCATTGTATAGCCGATATAGATATAATCCCCGCCTGCACTTTTATTTAAATCAATAGGTATAATAACCTTTTTAAGATAATCTGGTTCCTTTAACGCAATCTGCGTATCAACATCACTTTTTGCGAGTGCGGATTGGGGATTAGAGCCTATATAAATATTTTTAATATAGAGAGGCATGGCTTCCTTACCAATACTCTTGTCAAGGTCGGCAAAAAACTTTCCGGCTTTGCTCACATAATTTTGATACGCCAAAATGATTTCGGTCCGCTTTTCTTCGCTATCTGCAAATTCCCATATAGGCAGCAGGGAATCTTGACAATTATTCCCCACATCGAAAAACTCGAGCGATATACCATCCTGTATGCTTTGTGACCAATCCTTATAGGTGTCCAATGCCTTCTCATATGTATTGATGTCAGGTGAAACCGAGCCGCCGACGCGGGATGCCTTAAAGGTTGAATTTTTGGCAAAGCTTTCGGACTTGGTTGAAATGTCTGTGCTGACGCTGCCTGAAACCTTAGCGGCAAATGTTTTATATGTCGCATCTAATTCCATCTTGATGTCCTGCATAGATTTTTTAGAGGTGTTATTATAGACATAATTCAAATCCATTCTGCCGCCCAGCATAATGTCCATCAGCACATGGGTTCCGTATCTGTCAAATATCTCCTCATCATAATATTTTTGTTTTTCCTCATCTGTTTTACCGGAAATATCAGCGTTAATCCTTTTAAGGACAGACTTATACACATATTCTTTAATCTCATCCATTTCAAGGTCGCCATATTTGATGAATTGTCTTTCCTTTTGTATTTTAATTTGATTTTTAATAAATACGCTTTTGCTCATTCCGGATGTGTTTGTGTCTGCCGAAAGTGAGAAATCTCCCTTTACCTTTGAGAAAAGTCCATATGAAAAAGATAGACCCAGATTTGTTGAAACGTCTTTTTGATACGACTCCATAGTTTCACCCATATACAGCGCCGTATCGGTTTGGGAAAGTGCAATCTTACGCAGCCTTTTGTCTTCAAGAAGTAGATCGGTATCGAATATTTCTGCGCGAGAACTTACGTCATTCGAGTTAAAATATGCACTTGTAACAACATTATAACCGTATCCGAGATATCCACCGTATTCGCCTTTAATTGTCTCGCCCATTGCTCCTGCAAGTCCGAGCTGATCCGCCTGTGCCGCCTGCTTTTGATTGATGCCGACACTAACATTCCCGCTGCTGCCTTGGCATGATGTAATCAGTGGTATCATCATACATATCGCCAAAATCATCGTCAAAATCTTTTTGCTCATTAACAAAATCCTCCATTTCACTTTCGTCTACTGTTTTTAATGTCACTTCATTTTTAATACGAAATATCCTTTTTAACAGCCGTATACCATATTCCCTCTGTCTTATGAAAGTTATAACTGTTGCGGTAAGCATTGGCATAATCCAGCCTATATGCTTAATTTTTGTCGGGGCCGTAACCAGCATATTATAAATTGAGTGATATGTAATCACAGCACCAAGCAGAGCGAAAGTGAAAACAGCATCCGGCTTTTTGTCATAGGCATGGCACATTCCAAAGCCGACTACCGCTGTGTTAACCGCGTGCATGATACCGGATGCAAACCCTCGCAGTACAGCAAAAAGCAAATCAGCGTTGCTATATGCACTAATGTATGTGCAGTTTTCCAGCGTAGCAAAGCCGATACCTATTGCTAATGCCGCTACAATGATATCATTCTTCTCCGGCTTGAAAATCAAAACATATATAAATATCGGAAGTGCCTTAATAACTTCCTCACTTATCGGTGCTATATAAATTGCCGTATCAAGGCTACCATAATGAGCAAGCTTCATAATAAGTGGATTGATAGAACTTGCCAAAAGCGCAATTGCCATACCTATGATAAAAAATAGATTGAAGCGCCTTGCACTATCCTTGAGTATAAACAGTGTCAACAGCAGGGGAGCAACTATGCAGATAAATATATTCACTATAGGGGACAATTCCGCACCCCCTTATATACTGCCGAAGTGATTGGCAGCAAAAGCAACGCAAAACAGAATTTAAAAATGTATGCCATATACTCAAAGCCAAGATTCCATGTAAGGCAGGTCAAATTATCAATCAAAAGAATCAATCCGATAATTATGTGATATGAACCGAAGCCTTTTAGCTTTTTATTTTTGAAGGATGTGAGGAATAACCGCAAGGTGCAATAAGAAAGAAATGCAGTCGGAACAGTATAGATA
Source organism: Oscillospiraceae bacterium (assembly GCA_003519645.1). Next base: position 631 of record DOWI01000412.1, on the reverse strand, counting down.
ATTGTATAAAATAAGCTATCACCCGTAAGATACAAAACCGAATTAATACCAATAATAAAAATTGGAGCGAATAGAGAAACAATATTAATCTTCCTGTATTTATCCTTAAAATCAATAACCGGGTGAAATACATTTCGGCAGGCTGTGAGAAGAAAAAGGTAAAACCCGATCCATGAAATATCAGATATGGAGAAAACGCCGACTTGTTCATAGCCTCTTATGTAGACATGAAGTACCCAGTAAAGTTCACCCAATACAAAGCAGATAAGTGACTGAACAACGATTTTCGGCAGCAGCAAATCCTTATATATCAGAATACAGCTTATCATTCCGGTCAATGCAACAAGTGAATTGAAAAGCTGAATTATCTCAATCGCTAAACTTATTTGATTTTTAGAGTTAATAGAAACCAAAATCAAGGCAGCTAAGGATAACACCGCTGTAACCGTTGCAATTACAAAATAAATCAAAGCACTTTTGGCGGGCATATTACGAAACATATCAAATTACTCCAGACTCATAGGGCTTGTCTGCTATGCAATAATATTTGCTGACTACAGTCATTATATAAAATTACCAATATATTGTCAATACTGTTAAGTCGAAAAGTCTGTGTCAAGTTAATGTTGGT
>DOWI01000270.1 GCA_003519645.1 Oscillospiraceae bacterium | reverse complement strand
CGGGTTTCTGCAGATAAAAATACTGAACCGGAAAACCTGCATATGCTGCTCATTTTGCTGGCGGCAGCAGTGGTTATAATTGCTTACCTGTCAGCTTTGTACGAAGGGGTTATAAGCATAGTTTATACGGCTGAAGAACAAAGCATATTAAACACCCGGCTGCTATATTGTGTCAGTGTGGTGGCCGCCGGTTTGGTTGCGGATTTGAAAGGCCGGCGCTACCTAGCTTTAATCTCAGTTGGCGTANNATTGAACTGGATTATTTTATTCTTGGGTGCCGGGTTTCTGGCCATGTTTGTTACACTTACCTTTATTGATGTTGCCCACCTTACGCCCCGACCAGCATTGTGGACGGGTGCCGGCCGCATTATTAAACATTTGGCAAGTGCCGTTGGTTCGGTTCTGGGGGTCTATTTATGGTCCAATCCGAATACCGGGCTTCTGGTGATTATTACTCAGTATCTGATCCTGCTAATCGCTTTGATTTTCCTGTTATTCAAACTCTATCAAATGTTGATGCTGGAGAAAGCCGAAGCAGATATTCCCGCTTTGGCAGCCCCGGACGTTTCTCCAATAGCAGAGAGTGAATTGCTCCATTCGGGTGATGAATTGCTCCCCTATAATCTGAAGATCGAAAAATATAGATTTACCGAGCGCGAAAAGCAGGTTTTGGCTTCAATTATTGCCAGTTCAAGCATAAAAGAGATAGCAGCCGGGCTTTATATAAGTGAGCGTACGGTAAAATTCCACATTAAGAACATCCTGACCAAAACAGATACCAAAAATCAAAAGGATTTGCTGGCTAAATTGATGTTAAGCAGTAATGCTTATGGCGAGGAACAAAACTAGTACCCTGTCGTATTTTAAACATCGAAAGAAACTGCGGAGCAGNNATAACTTTTTGCAGTGACATCATACTTGCATATTATTTAAAGCATCGAAAGAAACTGCGGAGCAGTTTCAACACTCAAATATGAGCAGTCCACGCCTCAATGTCATAGTAAGCGGCCTTAACCACAATCAGTACAGTAAAGGTTTCAATCAGGCTGCCAATCTGGGATCCGATAGAGACTCGGCGAAGGGATTAAAGTAGAAAACAAAGGTGTATTGCAATAAACAAATAAAATGACATAGTAAGGTGCCTCTGAGGTTCCTTACGGCTTATGCTTGCTTGGGGAGCGGAATATGTAACAGCCGAATAATCTCTTTCTGAGTCTCGTATACTCTCTCAGCAATAAATTCGCAGAACGGTTTAGGATTACCTTTGTTCTGGAAGAGCCTTATGCAGTCGTTATACTCCAATCGGCAAACCGGGGGGATGATTGCCAACTGATAGCCGTCCTGTATCAGTACAAGATTCATAATCAGACGACTCGTTCTTCCGTTTCCATCAATGAAGGGATGAATCGATACAAATTTGAGATGCAACATAGCTGCAAAGACTACGGGGTGGTAATTGTCCCGCTCGGTCGTGATCCACTCCTCCAACTCCACCATTTGCTCCTCTATTTCCTGCGGTTGCGGGAACATATAGTCAGAACCTGAGACTATGACGCTCTCCTTTCTCCATATACCGGCGTTGGCCTCATCAATATTTTTATAAAAAAGATGGTGCATGACCTTAATATCATCAACGGTAATGCGTCGTACCCCGATTAGTGAAAACATGAAATTATATGCTTCACCATGGCCCACTATCTCGTAAAAGTCCCGAAGCGGGCGGCCACCAATGGTAAGACCATCCTCAAGCACCACGTTGGTCTCGCTTAATGTTAGGGAATTACCCTCGATGGCATTGCTCGACCAGGTGAGACCGATACGGTAGTAATCCTTAAGTTGTTCCAGCATATGTCCTTCAAAGGGGCGTATCGCTCTAATTGCCTCGTGGCAGCGATCAACCTTCTCGAATATGTTCATTTGCTTCTCTCCATTTCGTTTGGAATGTATCACCTGAAGTTCAAAACCTATCGTTTCCGCCTGGAATTGATTAAGAAATCGTACATATCTTCCAAATCTTTAAATCCCATTTGTTTGGCCTGTTGTTTTGCCGTTCCGATTGAATCCAGGATTAGTAAAAAGCTGCGGGATTAATATTGATCCAAAATATCGTGGCGGCCCACATCGATAAGTATAATCAATCTATCATCTTCATATTCATAGTACCATATAATGCGAATATCCATATTGACACTACATTCAAAAAGATTGTTTGTTCCTTGAATACGTTTGCATCTAAGGAATGGGTGCTTAGGGTTCTCAGCTAGCATTTCAACTTTTCTTTTATCCGTTTCTTTTCATTGTGAGGAAGCTTTTTGTAGTGCTTTTTGAATCTTTCCGTATAGGTAATCCCATAACAAGAAAGCTGCAGTCGGTAGTCTCTAAAGGTTCAAGCTGATGGAATAACGCTGAATCATAAGCATCGTAATATGCCGCAAAAGCTTTATAAACGGATTCCGGACCCGACTTATCCTCCCTCACCCAAACACCTTCCGTAAAACATTTATCCTCTTTCCCAGGTGGTTTGCCTCCTCGCCAACAGTCAAAAATCGGTTGGCCTCCATTGCCGGGTAATCATTCCGGCAGCAATGATTTTATCTTTTGTTTTAACCGGTATCCGGGAAATTCACTGGCCAGAATATCCATG
>DOWI01000310.1 GCA_003519645.1 Oscillospiraceae bacterium | reverse complement strand
GCTTTTTTCAGGCAGTATCCAAACTCCACCTTACGTTGCTCCAGACAGAAATCAATATAGAGCAGCCGCCGTTCTTCCTCGGGATACTCGGTTAGCTGTTCCTGAGACAGCAGCAGATCGAATCTGTCCCTGAAAAACTTTGTATTCATTTCTGCCAGCTTCATTTTTCTGACCTCGGCATAGAATCTGGCTGCGGTTTCTCTGTTTAAATGTCCAAGCCAATAGGCCAATTCTTCAATCGTCGCGCCGTTTTCGATAAGCGTGACAGCAAGGGTTTTGCGATATTGCCTACTTGTAAAATTCCAGAGCGTTCCGTCCTCATCGCAGATCTGATGTTTCTCAATCAGCTTGTTGACCAAAAGAGAGAAATACCACATATTCAGCATATTTGCTTTAAAATTCTTTCTCTTGCGAATGAACAGGTAAGGCAGCCCGTATTCCCTGCGAAGCGCTTCCGTTTCCGCAACCTGTTTCCGTATGTCATCGGCAAGAAAAGAGGGAATCAGTATCCTGTGATAATCTCCGACTCCTGACTTTCGCCTGGCCTTCAGCACCTTGTAGGGTTTGTATTTTAATGTAACATAACCGTCATACCGGGCCTTTTCAAGGCAGTCTTCTTCAAGGAACAGCACTTCCTTCGCCCGCATCCCGGTATTTGAAAAGATTTTGAACAGTAATTGATACGATTCCTGAAGCTCTTTAATATGCGCCTCCAGCTGATCCATAACGGTTTCCGGAATGACGGGCGTGTTTTTTAGATACTCTTTGGAATTTGTGAATACAAACTTTTCAAAGGGATTCTGACGGGGATGGGGACTTCTGATTTGTTCATCCCTTGCAGCGCTCATCAGGTATGCGCAAGCCTGTTTACACAGGCTGATCGTCCTCATGGTTCTGAGAGGGGATTTGTTGTTTCCATCGCTTTCTCTCTGATTTTCAAGGGCAATATAAAGTGCCCGAACATCCACATCGTCAATATCCGCAAAATATCGTATGGCTGGATTCCGCTCCGTCATCAAATGAATGGCTTCCGCAATCTGATAAAGTATACCGTCTTGAATTTGGTATACTCCCATAAAACGATACTTAAAATAATACTTGACCTCCAGCCGCAGGGACGGACTGTTGATAAGGGAAAAGTCCAGCTTTTTGTAATACAGTGAGGGACCATGCTTTTTGTAAAGCATCCATATATCGTGCCGTACATCAAGCTGTAAGCGGTTCTCCACCACGAATTTCTGCTGTTGGATGACTGCCTCTCTTTTTACGGTGCTTTTAAACAAATCTTTAAACGCTTTACCATAGACGGGATAGTTGATTTTTTCTCCAAACAGATCCTGCTGAAATTTATGCTCAGTAATAATCTCCCGCCTTGCGGTGTAGAAACCCGCCATCTGCTTCAGATATTCAGCGGTTTCTTCCCGTATAGATATGCAATAACGGATGGTTCTGACCATGCCGATACGGAAAACGATCATCTTCAGGCTTACTTTTTCATTCATGGCTTTTTGGATCTTCCCCGTCCAGAAAGCATGGAACTCCTCATTTACGATATCGACGAAATGATGGCTGTTGTCGATCTCGTCAAGGATATACAGAAACCGATATTTGATCGGGATTTTTTCATGGTACAGCATTGTCTCAAATACATAACCGATGCCGACTTCTTTGGAATGAAGGCTTTTGTCACCCTCATACCATTCTTTTACGAATCGCTTTGTAAAGTAACGGTACATCCTCAGAAAATCCTCGCGGTATGCCTTGTATCCGATAGCGACAAAGGAAATACCGCCGAAAAACGCAAAAGCTTCGCAAAGCGGCGTGTTGTCTTTCTCATAGGTGTTGTTTTTCAGGCAGTTCCTGTAAGCCTCAATACCGGAGACGGTTAGATTCACGGGGATTTTCTTCCGATGGAACATGGAGATTTCCGCACCGTCAATATGCCACACCGCAGATGCCTGCCGGATTTCCAGCCGCTTAATCATGACCGTCACCTCCACCGCGGTGCAGCTTCTCCATGACGGCTCTGGCAATCACCTGATTGTTGTGATTGCGGTATGGTTCGATGGAGCCGGTGCTGCGCCAGCCCATACACTCCAGCAAAACGGCGTCAGACAGTCCATCCTCGGGATGCAGGATTTGATGTTCGATATATTCCATCGCTTTGGTGCTGCGTCCGCTGTGAGTCCGTATTTTATGGGGATCAAACCCTGCTCTTACGGAACAGCTTTTCAGAATCGCCAGGTAATTGCGGTAGGACAGCGGCCGCCCGAACCCTTTACCTTTTCTCAGATTAATGAACAGATACTGGCTGATGACGCCGCTTTCGTTTTCCGCCGTCATTCGTTCGGTGGCAATATATCGGTCAAGAACCATACAGGTTTCGCTCGGCAGCGCCACCGTCCTGAGAGGATTAAAATGACCTTCCGGCACAGAAGCGCGGCCTTTTGAACGCGACGGCTGAACCATCCGTTCTGTGGCATTGTAATGTTCCAGCCTCATACTCAGCGCTTCATCGATGCGGAATCCCTCCAGCGTGATCCGGAACACGGCTTCATCACGCAGATTGAGAAAATTGCCGCAGATAGATTGCTTTTCTCCGTCGTCATACCATTTGACATACTCTCTGCCGCCCTTCAGGCCGGGCAGATATCTGTCAACAATATATTTGTAATCAAAGGAATATATCTGACCGTACAGGAAAGACTTTCCGGCTTTCACACGGCTCTTTTGGGTTCTGAAGTACATTTGAGATTCATAGTTGTTGTCCAGCCATCGGTAGAAATCGGTTATGACCGTGACGTATTGACTGAGTGTTCCGTAAGTGACAACCGTTTCAACAGACCGGATATTCAGGTCATGCAGGCTGCCATAGATCAGATTTTGCAGGAATGCGATAACATGTCTGTTTGTCGCAGAATCATACTCCATGTCCCGAGAATCAAGGTAATTTAAATACACCGACAGCTTTTCGGCATAGGTCTTGCCGGTGCTGACCTTCCGCAGGCTTTTCGCTTCAATCCATTGATTTACCTCGAGCATTGGCAGCAAATTGTCGGTGATCATGTACCGTTCAATTTCCGTTCCGGAATCCGTTTCAAAGCGAAATCGCTTCACCCTGAACCGATTGGTTTGTTGTTTCATGATATACTTCTCCCATCTTTATGATATTGGGAGAAGTATATCATGGGCAAGACTGCCACCTACCACTGGTTGGCATCAGCCGTCGCATCCGTTATCCGGCGTAATTGAACATGTCCTGAATCTTTTGAGCCAGACTGGGAAGTACCGTATCTTTTAACAGCGCATAGAGTCCGGCCAGCACCAAAGCGCCCAGTACAACAGCTGTCAATATCGAAACAGCCGTGGAAACAGACGACTCGCCGCGGTTATCCACCATTGCCAGACAAGCTCGCATCTTTATCGCTCCAACTTTCTTTGATACTTTTTTCAGAAGCTTTCTCATTTTCATTACCTCCATAAAATTTTAATCGGGTTGTTTACCAACGATGAGGGGGAGAAACCCTTTCAGAAAGGTTTTCTCCCCCTCAAACACCCCCTCTTCCCAAACGAAGAAAGCTGTGTTATATCGTGTTAATTCTTATCGTGTTAATCTTCTACACAAAACCCGCCCGAATCGATGAAGCCTTCCCCGGCAGGATTGGCGATGACCATTCGTGTGCGGGTAAAGAGAGAATTAATCTTGTCTACGACCTTTTTAAATAACTTTCTCATGCGTGTACCTCTTTCATAAATAAAATTTTGTTTGAGACATTGTGTTACAGTTCCTGATCAGNNCTGTTCCAGCGACTTCTGACGGCTTTTTACCTTGCGTTTCAGACTCTCTGAGCTTCTGCTCGTATGCCGCCATAACGGTGTTTACAAGGTCTGTCCTTGCCTCTGCCGTTATTGCATGGAAGGTATCCTTGTATTTTGTCTGACCATCTACATCAGTCCATTTTTCATTGGGCATTGCTACGAATTTGCCTTTTTCAGAGTCAATTACCTTAATGCCGTGAATGGCGAATGCTCCGCCGATTGATACGCTGGCGATAGCTTTCACCTTACCGTCCGGATTGTCCACGAGCTTTTGGATGCGGGCATTCAACTTAATGGGCTGGCTCACTTTAGCTTGCGTACTCATGCTTCATCACCTCACTTTCGAAAAAAGATTAAATGTATTCAAGCGGCAAAAGCCGTAAGAATCATAAAAAAAGAGCTACCGATTTGGTAACTCAAAAGGACTGGAATATCATATAAATACTGTCCTTCACATCCTCTTGCGTGTATTGTTCAGGGGTTTGGAACTGTTCGGTATATTTCTGTAACTGTTCATCTGTAAGCGAACAGTTACCACCATAACCATCATCGCCGACGATAATCATAGGCCCGGCATAAAGTTCGCCGTAAATATTACGGTTGCCATCCATACCAATTAGCTTTGATTCTTCATTGGAGTAAATAAAGGCGTTATCGTCAAATGGGTAGGTTGCTTCAATCATTCCGCGAACTGCTCTTTGCATACCTTTCAAAGAATCTTCAATTTCTGCTGGATAGGCAGGCTTATTGGGTTCTACTATGACAACTTTCAGGAGATTATCCGGCTTTTGTGCTTGTGAAGGATCAAATTCTACCTTTTTAAAGCCTATCGAATCGCAGAAGTAACAGCCATTTTCTACAGTGGGAACATGCATATCTGCGAGGTTCTGTGCTTCAATGGTTCTGCCAACCTCATAGGCTTCGGCTATATCTGTGTTGTATTTCTCACTGTCGGTATAACTACATTCCTCAAAAGCAGTAGAGGAGTTATAAAACCTAATACGTCCGATAAGTTCGGGAGCACCGCCCTCAACTTGAACAATGTCAGAAACACTTAGGCTATGTCCACGATGAGTCAGAGGAGTATCCGTGTTGAACAGACGGAACACATCCACTAAGTCCTTACAATCTACATTTCCTGCAAAAACCTCATCATAAATCGATGAAACAATTTTTAATTCGCCTTGATTTGCCTCTGTCCGTGCAAGGTTTTCAAATTTCAGATGGTTTTTATCCCTTTCGGAGTTTATCTGAAATACTTTTATTTTCATGCTTAGTTCGCCTCACTTCATGGTCATGCCATTATCGGATTGCTCCGGTTCGTCATTTATTTCTTGAAGCCTTTCAACCGCCCAATCAGGCAGAAATTCATCTTTTATGATGCCAATGAAATCATCACGATGGTAACTGGTGTTTTCACCATCATTCAGAAACTCTCCCATAACCTTTCCGTGTGATCCGGGCGAACAACCAAAACCACCGACATTTGCATAAAAGAGCTGATTTTCCGGTGACTTGAATTCATCCTTCAAAAGAGACGGATTAACAACAAGCACTCGGTTATTAAAATCGAGATTACTACTGTCGGGTTTGCAGTGAGAGTGGTTAAATAGACCCAGTGACTGATAATACCGTTTATACTGATTAATCAACCCATTCACGATTTCGGGATGGCTGTTTACCGAGTAATCAGTTGTACGATCGTTTTCCTTGTTGTAGGGGATGTAGGTTTCCTTAGCCCATTCCTTGTTTTCAGCCCGATATCGTCCATCCCATGGAGCGTGCTGGACCGTATTTGCGAGCACAAGGCGGACTCTGTCAATTCCAAATTCATTACATAAGTTTTTGGCAACATCACCATTCAAGTGCATACCGTCAAAGTTATCTGCAATAGCTTTTTCAATACCTTTCCTGCATTCGATATTAGCCTTATGGCTTTCACGCCACAAATCAAGATCCCCAAGGCGTTTTGCTTCATCCACACTGTACGGATACACATACTTATCTCTCGGCATCAATGTCACCGCCTTGCTTTTGCGCCCATTTTACCGTTAGATGAATTCGAGCCGCACGCTGTTCCTGCTCCGATAATCCGTTAAGAAAATCAAGGAGCGTAACTTCGTCCAGCTCTTTTTTGTCTGCCGTTTTACNNACGCTTGACAATCACTGTACGGCTGTCGGCTTCGGTAAAACTGAGAACATCATTATAGGCAAAGCCCATGCGCTGACGAATTTCAAACGGAATGGTTATTCTTCCGCGATTGCCAAGTATTTTTAAAATTTTAGTCATTGCATAAATCCTCTCTTTCGTCGCATTCATCAAAGCAGGGACAGTTATCGCAGTCACCATTACAGTCTATTTCAAAAAAGGGACAGTTTTCGCAATTACCATCACATTTAAAATCGTCATCAACTACTTTTTCAATGACGAGCTTGCCGTCCACAGCACTCATTTGGATTACATCCATCGGATCAAGACCAATATCGTCGAGCAAATCAAGCGGAACTGGTAACAGAACCATTCCGTCAGATTTTACAGTCGTATTTTGCATTGTAAGATACACTCCTTCAATATTTTTTCATAGTCGAATTCTTCATGGCCAAACAAGGTCATCTGACATGGTTTGTTACGTTCACGTTCATACAAATCGTAGTTGCCAATGAGCAGTTCGGGAAACTGTTTTCCGGCTTCGTATCGTTGTGCCATACTGTGAACACGGGAAAACTCAAATATAAAATAATCTCTATATAGATCACGAATGAATTCACAGTCGTTATATGACAGAAGCCATTTGCCTTTGGCGCTTTTAAGAGTTTCAAAAAGCCTGTAATGATCTTCTTTTGTAAAGGCTTGGGCATACATATCTTCAGTTTGGTAATACGGAGGGTCAAGATAAAACACCGTATTTTCACGATCATAATGCTTGATCAACTTCTCAAAGTCCTGATTTTCAATTACCACATTAGAAAGCCTTGCATGTGTCTGCCATATGAGGTAGAACAGCTTGCGGATATCAAACGGCTGTGAAGCAAAGCTTTTACCGCCACTTGAATAACTGTATCGCAAGAGCTTTAGGTAGTTGCAGGCACGTATCACCTCATAGTCTTTTGCTTTGTCCAGCATCAGCTGGCTGATCTCATCAGCTTCAAGAGGTGGAAGCGTTATCTGTGTAAGTTGCATTTCCTTTTCTAAAAATTCATCATTANNTGGTTTATGAATCTTCTCAGAACAATGAAGTCATCACGGGAGTTGAGCGTTAAAAATCCAAGCTCACGGATTACCGACAGCGGACGTTTCTTCATTAGGCGGAACAGATTCACCAGATTGCCATCAAAATCGTTATATACCTCAAAATCATTACCGGGAGGTTTACCAAGTGTTACGGAGCCTGAGCCACCAAACACATCCACAAAACGTGGGCAATCAAGCGGCATAAGCGCAAGTATAATTCCGAGGATAGGGCTTTTGTTGCCAACCCACGAGACAGGACTTTTGCATGGAAATATCGGATTAATTGTAATCACCTCGATTTAATCCAACAGTAGTTGGATGTGTGATAATCAATCGCTCCCATAAACAAAAAAGACCGACACCAATCGTATAAATGGGAACGATTGATATCGG
>DOWI01000031.1 GCA_003519645.1 Oscillospiraceae bacterium | reverse complement strand
GGTGTCAGTGAATAATAAAGTGTTAAAATAATCGTACCCGAAAGCATATTACCGAAAAGTCGGAAGCTCAAGGATATCGGTTTCGCCAGCTCTCCAATCAAGTTTAGTGGAAAAAATATAGGGTGAGGTCCGAAAAAACTCTTCAAATAGTCACCTTTTCGGTGTTTAAAACCCATAAAGAGCATGAGTACAAAGCTGGCAAAAGCCAGTGCGAAGCTGGTTGCCCAATCTGCAGTCGGCGCTCTAATCCCGAAAATACTGAACAAGCTGGATGATAAAATAAAGGTAAAAGCCATGAAAAACCAGGGAGTAATGTATGAGAGTTTTTTACCTAAAGTGTTAATTGCGAAATCATCAAATGTTTCAACTATTGCTTCTATTAAATTCTGGAAACCTGTGGGGATTTCTTTAAAATTACGAAGCATAATACGTGCGATAATCGCAAGCACAATTAAAAACAGCATGATTAACCACGTGTTAAAAATCGTTTCTGTTATCCAAACTTCAACACCGGCAATATTAAAAACCCATAAATTATCTACATTCAGAGCCACAGACAAATCACCACCTTTGTTTACCCTCAGTATAAGCTCAATTCTTTTTTGAGGTAAATTTTACGTTATATATTGCGAGTTGGAAGGCTAATATACCGGCTGCAACACCCCATAAATTTATTTGTGGTACGAGGGCGCCCAATACCAATGCAGTGCCGGAAAGAAAAAGCCTCAAAATATGCTGGATGCCGACATAGTTCCCGGCATGTTTTTTCTCCATTGTAAGTGCTTTGTTTACGGCACGTTCCAGGAGAAAGACCTTCGCAATACTGACGGCTGAGCCTACCAGAATTCCTAACATAAATGGAATAAAATCCAGAGAACGATAGTAGATGACTGAACCTAAAATGCATATCAATGCTATTATTAATATTGTAATAACCATTCTCTTGGCTAAATCAGACAGTTTCATACTCTCTCTCTTTCTTGACCATCTCCGGGATTGTCACCTCTTGTTTTGGGAGATGTTAAATAACACCTTGATTGCAGCTCCTGCACCTAATAAAGAAGAAATTAACAGCAACCAGGGTGTCGTGCCTAACAAACCATCTAAGTACTTGCCCAGTAAGACACCCACCAAAACCGATGCCGCCATCGTTACTCCTATCTGTGAGAACTGGGCTAAGGCACGCAATGTTTCACTGTTCTTAGGTTGTTTATCTTTATTGTGTTTTTTACCCAAGATAGTGTCCTCCTCTCAAGATTGTGCCCTCCTCGTATTATAACATAGGACTTAAAACACAACGTAATTGAGCACTTAAATTTACACATTGTTTTAATTTTAACATAAATGTTAGGATAATATCAAGTTCCCTAGTCTTCCATACTTATATTCGTAAGTGAGTTTTTTACTATTTACTGCTAATTACTACACACGACTTCCCTTTTCTAAATATTGTCTTTTGAGGGAATGTTTATTCCTTTTGGGGTAAATTAAGATTGTTGTTCTGCTCTACGTTCCTAAACTAAATTGTATGTTATTACCCCCAATTTGTTCATGTTTCTCTCCTTTTGCCATCTTGACTTTTTGATGTAGTATAAATAACACTATAACATCCTCTTTACTCTACATAATATTTTTTTAATAAAAAAAGCAAATTAACTATCCGAATTACCAAACGGCTTTTCTCGGATAGTTGGTTTGCTTTCTCTACTATTACAGAAACAAGAGGATTGCCTATTTTATGGCGATTTTATTAAAACCTGTTAGTAGCAACCTTTTATCTTTGCACCCTTCCGGAGGCATCGCCACCTGCCAGCTTTTCAACTTCGGATACCGAAACCTGATTAAAGTCGCCCTCAATTGTATGCTTGAGACAGGAGGCGGCTACCGCAAATTCAAGTGCCGCCTGATTCTCATATCCCGACAGCAGCGAATAGATGAGCCCCGCTCCGAAGCTATCGCCGCCGCCCACTCTGTCTACAATATGGATGAGATAATTTCTGCTGAAATAGTAATTATTCCCATCGTAAAGCATTGCAGCCCAGTTGTTGTCGTTGGCAGATATCGACCCACGAAGAGTGATAGCAATTTTTTTAAATCCGAAGCGATCCGCAAGCTTCTTAGCAACTTCCTTATATCCCTCGTGATTGACTTTACCCGTAGTTACATCGGTATTCTCCGATTTGATTCCGAACACATCCGCTGAATCTTCCTCATTTGCAATACAGACATCTACAAACGGCATTAGCTCCGCCATGGTCCTGCCGGCCTGCTCGCGCGACCAGAGGTTTTTACGATAATTCAAGTCACAGCTTACGGTCAGGTTCTTTGTCTTTGCTGCTTTGCACGCCTCAAGGCAAATGGCGGCGACATTTTCACCCAAAGCAGGCGTAATCCCCGTAAAGTGGAACCAATCCGCGCCTTCAAAAATTTCATTCCAGTCAAAATCCGAGGGCTGTGCATTGGCAATGGCAGAATCTGCTCTATCATAAATAACCTTGGACGGGCGCTGACTTGCTCCCTTTTCGAGGAAATAAATACCGACTCTGTTTCCACCCCGTACGATTTTTGAGGTATCCACTCCATAACGGCGCAGAGAATTCACCGACGCCTGTCCTATATCATGAACGGGAAGCTTTGTTACAAACGATGCGTTCAGTCCGTAGTTTGCAAGAGAAACGGCTACATTTGCCTCTCCGCCGCCATAGGTTGCGCCGAATGTCTCAGCCTGAATAAACCTTGTGTATCCCTCGGGCGCAAGACGAAGCATAATCTCTCCAAATGTGATTACTTTTTTCATAGTACCAACATCCCTTTCTAATCAAATTATTTTTGAACAAGGAAAACGGCAAACCCGCCGATTTCCTCAGCCAGATATATAAATTTGATCCTTCCATTATCATCATATTTTGCGGATTCCATTTTAAATTGCACACCCCTGCGCTTTAAATATGCAACCGCTCTGAATAGGTAGTTGGTTTTGATTCCAATGTGCCCATTAGTCCCCGGGCCCATATTCTTCATGATTTCGAGATGTTCGCCGGCAAAAATGGATGCGCTTGTTTCTCTCTGAGCAAAGCCGAAAAGCCCTGTAATATTGTCGCTTGAATTTTGACAAGCCGACTTGTCGGCCTGATTAATACCGATATGGGCAAATGAAAACCCGAGCATCTGCTCAACTGCCTGCTGTGTCAAGCTGCGGATTGCATCAAAGTCTCCGCTCTTAATCAAATCGGCGTTCACCATCCAGCTTCCGCCGCAAGCAATAATTTTAGGATTATCAAGATAACTAGTCAGATTACTTGCGTTAATACCGCCTGTTGGCATGAATCTAATTCTTGTATAAGGCGCCGACATTGCCTTAATCATAGCAAGACCGCCCGCGGTTTCCGACGGAAAGAATTTCACAACATCCAGTCCCAAAGCGATTGCCTGTTCCACCTCACTGGGTGTAGCAACACCAGGCACCATCGGGTATCCTCGATCAATGCAGTGTCTTACTACATCCGGGTTCAGACCGGGGCTAACCAGAAAACGTGCGCCCGCATCCATTGCTGCATCCGCCTGTTCTGCGGACAATACAGTCCCCGCCCCAACCAACATTTCGGGATATGCCTTGACCATGGCACGGATTGCATCGGGTGCTGCAGCCGTTCTGAATGTTACCTCTGCACAGGGCAGACCTCCTTCGCAAAGAGCCTTCGCAAGGGAAACCGCGTCCTCGGCACGGTCAATTTTCACCACCGGGATTATCCCGATTTCTTCAATTTGCTTCAGTAATGCCTCCATATTTGACTCATTCCTTTCTGCCATTAGGGAGTTGTGCGTTCGCCCAAATGAATGTTCGTCTCGGTCTAAATTTAGCAATACAAATCAACTATAATTCGCTTACAAAAGCATAAACCTAACTCGGGCATTGTTCCGTTGTGCGAAACAATGTTTTATTATATGAAACCTCGTCAACTATTTTAGCCTTTATTTTACATATAGTCAAGAGCAAAATGTTGCTGTATAAAAAAATCCGTGATACAATGAGTTGAGACAATGCTTATACTTTAACGAAAAGAGGTCGAGCACATGGAGGAAAATACAATTCGTTCAGCCGCTAGGGCTTTTTCGTTGCTTGAAACGCTTGCCGAGCGTGGTGAAATGGGTGTTACCGAACTCAGCGTAGCCGTTTGTCTGAACAAAACAACCGTATTTCGGCAGATCGGCGCATTAATATCCATGGGCTATGTGAAAAAGAATGCAGAAACCGATAAATACAGACTGACCTTCAAGCTTCTGGAGCTGGCAGGAAATCTGCTTACACAAATAGATATGCGGATGATAGCACGTCCACATTTAGTAAACCTCGCAGCCACATCCGGCGAAACAGTCCACCTCGTCCAGAGGGATGGAGCGCATATTGTTTACATTGATAAGGTGGAACCTACCGTAAATTCGGTTCGAATGGTTTCCCGCGTCGGTTATCGCCAGCCGGTTTATTGTACTGCTGTGGGAAAAGTCATCCTTGCAGATCTAAGCGATCAGGAAATTGAAGAAGTTTGGAATGTCAGCTCCATTCACTCATTAACAGAGCATACAATCGTGGATTTCGATCAGTTTATGATTGAAATCCACGAAATAAGGCGCAGAGGCTATGCGCTGGATCGTGAGGAGAACGAGATTGGTGTCTGTTGTATCGCAGTTTCCCTGAATCAGTATACAGGGATTGCAAATCATGCCATCAGCGTGTCGTTTCCAAAATCACGTATCACAAGTGAGCGGATTGAAATAACCGCAAATGCCTTGTTAGATATAAAATCAAAGCTGTGAATAAGGGATTTAAGATCCAAATTATTATGCATTGTTTAGAATAATATTATCCCTTTACCATACTAGTAAAATGACATTTATCAAATTGAGCAAATACGCATTGCTATTAAAAACTGCTTGTGATCCTCGACGTGGGGATCACAAGCAGTTTTTAATAAATGGTTTGTGTATGATTATGATATCAGCCTGTTACCCGGTTAAGCAGATAAAATCCAAGGTTTACATATGTGATAAACAACAGCCATAAAAAATACGGAATCATAAGCCAATATGCTGATTTTCGGATATATTTAAAGCCTGCAAGAACCAAAGATACGAGTAAGATTAAAATCAGCATCCAGAAAAATGAAAAAAGGCGCCAGCAAAATCTGAAAAACAACAGCGACCATAACGCATTAAATAATAGTTGCAATAAATACAACCGGAGAACCCTGCCCGAATCAATATCATTTGCATTGTAAACCATATAAGCCGCAATACCCGTCATGATATACAGCACGGTCCAAACAGCCGAAAATGTGGAAGCTGAGGGTGTTAGTGGTGGTTTTGTTAAAACGTCATATCCAACCATACCGCCCAAAAGTCCTCCGAAAAGCCCTACGCCTAGTGTTATTAAAATAAAAAAAATCAGAGGTCTTAACTGAAAGGTTCGTCTTGGAATTGCATTCGCATTCATAACTATGACAGCCCGCCTTTCACTCCAAATATATCATATATCTATCGCATATCTATAATTATGCCCTTAGTTTGGGCTTTATTAACAAATAAATTAACGCATATATAATCTGACATAGCAGCACAGCCTGTAATCTTGGGCAATCCATAATCTCTTATATTAAAATTAAGCGAAAAAGGAATTCATGAACGTATAATAAATGGCATAAAAATGAATCATATAGTCTTGTATATAGACTTAAGCAAAGCAGAGTGGCGTGAAAAGCCCACGCCGCCTACATGCCGCTATAAATATGAGTGTCCCCCAACGGCAGAAAGGAATGAAATATATATGCTTTCGGCTTTATGTGTACGTGAGCCACGGCGCAGATGGTTAAGTCTCCGCCGCCGCCCCCCGGCAGTTTATTCTGAGCTAGTCAGTGCCGGAAGCGGAAAATTTTTGAAGATAACAGCGGAAGTCGGACGAAATGGTAATCTAAATTGGGCAGACATCAGACATGCCGCAGGACGTGAATCCAGTCGTCTCTTGCTTCCACAGGTAGTGACGCCCCCTCAGAATAGCCGAATCACAGCGTTTCAAGGTGTAGAGCTATCAAGACGTCTTATGTCATCAGCCGCAGTAAAGCTGCTTAAAATTGTGGCGGTGAATCCGCGTCTTGTGAAGGTAACGGTATATGATCCCCAAGCTGTAATGCCGGATTTGCCTCTGATGTTCCTGCCGTTTGCTGCAGATGTTGGTGTAATTACCCGCCGTCCTGAACGTTACGAAGTTCAGTGTTATACAGCAATGCAGCAGTACGGCGCTGTACTTTCTGTTTCGATGGACTTAGCAGTAATGGACGGTAGTCTGCTTCTTCTTGCACCGGATGAACCAGAGGATTCCTGCAGGGAGCTGAAACAGATGATATCCAGACACGGCTGGGTTCTAACTGCGCGTAGTCCAAAGAGTCAATCCGAACAATTTGACAAACATATCGATTATAAAGGAGTAATACATGGGTATATACCGCGTGTATCTAATTGCATACTGGACGCCAAGCCACCAGGCTGCGATGCTGCACAATTTTTAGCCGGTTTATTCGAATTAAGCTCAGTTCGGGAAATCGCATCAAAGCCTCCTGAATTTCTACAAACCGGCGGACATATAATCGCCCTAAAGGACGCAGCTTGGAGGCTTGCGGGACTTGACATCGGAATACCGGTTTAGTATAATGTGTTGTATGGCATTTACGATAAATGATGAGGTATTTACACTGGCTTTTGTCGGTTTGCGCAGAAGCCTGCAGAAATTCCGGTAAAATATCGCTCCGAAGGAGACCGTACAGAAATGAATAAACAGACAGTTATCACAGATGAAGGCTTAAAGCGCCTTGAAAGCGAACTTGAAGAATTAAAATCTGTTAAGCGGAAAGAGATAGCAGAAAAAATTAAAACCGCATTATCTTTCGGCGACTTATCTGAAAATAGCGAGTATGATGAAGCAAAAAACGAACAAGCAATCATAGAGGGTCGCATCAGCGAGATCGAAAATCAGCTTAAAAATGTCCGCGTGCTTGATGAAAGTGAGTTAAGCACCGAGGTTGTTCATATTGGATCTCGCCTAAAAGTGAAGCATCTTGGTACAAAGAAAACCGAGACTTATCAGATCGTCGGCTCAACGGAAGCTGACCCGCTGAACGGTCGTATTTCGGACGAGTCACCTGTCGGTATGGCGTTTCTTACGCACACCAATGGTGATATAATCGAAATTGAAACCCCTAACGGTATTGTAAAGTATGAAATACTGGAAATTTTAAAATAACCCGGCTCTGCGCCGGAGGAGTACGGGCGCGGTAACCATTCGGGTTGCCCGCCCGTTTTTCTTATCTCCTTAAGATCGGTAAGAAAATGCTTTCGAAAAGGAAGGATCGATAACGTGGATAAAAAGGACAATAATCTAAACGAAGTACAAACCGATATTAGCGAACAGGAATTAAGCGAGCTTTTGCAGATAAGACGCGATAAGCTTTTTGCGCTCCAGAAAGCGGATAAGGATCCCTATCACATTACAAAATGGAACAGAACACATCTTGCCTTAGAGATCGTCGAGAACTTTGAAGCGCTTGAAGGTCAGTCGGTTTCGATTGCCGGACGAATCATGACATGGCGCGATATGGGCAAGGCGAGCTTTATTGATATTAGGGACGGTTCCGGACGTATTCAGGTTTATATCCGCATTAACGATGTGGGAGAAGACAATTACGCCGAATTCGGGCACTGGGATATCGGTGACATCATCGGTATCGAGGGTACTGTATTCAGAACCCGCCGCGGAGAAATTTCGGTGCATGCGACAGCATTGAAACTGCTGACAAAATCGCTGAGGCCACTCCCAGATAAATTCCATGGACTTAAGGATACAGATACACGTTATCGTCAGAGATATGTTGACCTGATTATAAATCCGGAGGTAAAGGATACCTTCATTAAACGAAGCAGAATTATATCCCTTATTCGCGAATTCCTTGATGCGAGGGGATATCTTGAAGTAGACACGCCGGTTCTCCACACACTTGAAATCGGCGCGGCGGCACGGCCCTTTGTTACACACCACAATACACTTGATTTGGATATGTATCTTCGCATTGAGACCGAGCTTTATTTAAAACGTCTTATTGTCGGAGGATTTGACAAGGTTTATGAAATGGGGCGTATTTTCCGCAACGAAGGCATGAGCATTAAGCACAATCCCGAGTTTACTTCGGTTGAACTGTACGAAGCTTATACCGACTACAAGGATATGATGGATCTAGTTGAGGAATTGTATTCCATGCTTGCGCGAAAGGTGTGCGGTTCGGATATAATTCCTTATCAGGGTCAAGAAATCAATATGGGCACACCATGGGAACGTCTTACCATGGTGGAAGCTGTGAAAAAGTATGCAGGCGTTGACTATTACGATTGGAAAAACGATGAAGACGCTCAAAATGCTGCGGATGCAAAGAGCGTTCATTACGAGAAAAATGCTGCAACCAAGGGTGATATTCTGGCGGCATTCTTTGATGCTTATGTTGAGGAACATCTGATACAGCCTACATTTATTTATGATTATCCGGTAGCAATTTCACCGCTTGCAAAACGCAAAGCAGATGAGCCCGATTTTACAGAACGTTTTGAGTTTTTCATAACAGCACGCGAAATGGGCAACGCTTTTTCCGAACTGAACGATCCGTTCGATCAGCGTGAACGTTTTGTCAGGCAGGTAGAGGAAAAACGCGCGCAGGGTGCGAATGCCGAGGTTGATGAAGACTTCCTCACCGCACTTGAATACGGTATGCCCCCTACAGGAGGACTTGGTTTCGGCCTTGACAGACTTGTGATGCTTCTGACCGACCAGCATTCTATTCGTGATGTTCTTTTGTTCCCTACCATGAAGCCAAGGGATTAAGNNTATTTCTTGCTGCTGATATAAATAGCAGCCGAAATAGGAGGCATTTGTAATATGGCCAGAGAATGGGTACTACGTGGTTTGAGCGAAGATGATCTGCGTCCGGAACCAAAAGCGCAACCCCCAAAAACACCCCGGGGGAAAATCGAAAACTACTGGTATCATTATAAATGGCACACCATTGCCATAACCGCGACGATTGTAGTATTGGTTATACTCATCGGTCAACTGGTAACTCGGGATAATCCCGATTATACCATTGTTCTGGCAACCCAGAATTATATTATAGATACTGCAAAAGATAAGCTGGAGACAGCCTTGGAAGCCTACGGAAGGGATATTGACGGGGACGGCAAGGTTGAGGTTCGGATTGACAGCATTGCGTTGACAAATGATGCCCAGTTGGGCGGTGCCAATCAGCAAAAACTGGTTGTCCATATAGCTTCTGCTGATATTATGTTCTTTATATTTCAAAAAGAAGCCTTTGAAAATAATATTCGTCCGTTAGAAAAAGACGGTTTTAAGTTCTTTGATAAACTTGGTGTTCAGGCAGAAGGAATTGAAGGAGACGGAAGATATTGGAACTGGAGTGGCAGTGATTTGCGAAAAGCTGATGAGTTTAGCGCTATGCCTGAAGATCTCTATTTCGGTGTCCGCAGCGTTTCCGGTACTTCTGATAAAAAAAAGAGCAAAGAAATGAGCCAACAGAGTCTGGAGTTGCTTAGAGCCTTTTTGACAAAGACACCTCTAACAAGCAAAACCAACTAACCTGTGCTGCATTATGCCTAGAAAGGATAAATATAAATGAGAAGCAATCTGATGAAAGAAGGCGCATCACGCGCTCCGCATCGTTCCTTGCTGAAAGCACTCGGTATTACCGACGCTGAGATGAAGCGTCCTTTTGTTGCTGTTGTAAGCTCCAAAAGTGATTACATACCCGGACACACCCATCTAGACACCATAACCAAAGCTGTTGAAGCGGGAATACGCAATGCCGGTGGCGTGCCGTTCACATTTAACACGATCGGAGTCTGTGACGGTCTGGCGATGAATCATAAGGGCATGAAATATTCACTTTGTTCACGGGAACTGATTGCAGATTCCATTGAAGTTATGCTGACTGCCCATCCAATGGATGCTGCAGTATTTATTCCAAACTGTGACAAGGTGGTTCCGGGCATGCTAATGGCTGCCTGCCGCATGAATATACCCTCAATTTTTGTCAGCGGCGGCCCGATGATGCCGGGCACCAGCGGCAAGCGAAGACTAAGTCTGACTGATATGTTCGAAGCGGTGGGTTCCTGTGCTGCAGGACGTATGGACGAATCTGAAATGAACGAACTTGAAAATAAAGCCTGCCCCGGCTGCGGATCCTGCTCCGGTATGTTTACCGCCAACTCTATGAACTGCCTGACCGAGGTTATTGGAATGGCATTACCCGGAAACGGTACCATTCCGGCAGTCGAAGCGGCCCGTATCCGTCTTGCCAAGGAAACGGGAGAGCAGGTTATGACTTTGCTTAAAAAAAATATCCGACCCCTTGATATTCTAACGCCTGCTGCTTTTGAGAACGCTCTTCGCGCAGATATGGCCATTGGCTGTTCGTCCAATACAGTTTTGCATGTCACCGCACTTTCTTATGCCGCCGGCTGCCCGATTTCACTGGAGTTTATTGACAGCATCGGAAAGTCCACGCCCCAAATATGCAAATTGAGTCCGGCCAGTGAGGTATTTCTCACCGATTTGAATGAGGTGGGCGGTATCCAGGCTATGCTTAAGGAGCTTGATTGCGCCGGATTAATTCATCGCGATATCCTAACCGTAAACGGAACGGTTGGCGAACGTTTCAGTAAAGCACCAGATGCTGACGGAACAGTCATACGCAGGCTGGATAATCCTTTCAGGCAAGACGGCGGCATTGCGATTCTTTTCGGCAATCTCGCAAGCGAGGGCGCAGTTGTCAAGCAGGGCGCTGTTAAACCCGAGATGATGGTTCACAGCGGACCGGCACGGGTATTTGACAGTGAGGAGGAGGCAAATGATGCCATTCTGGGCGGCAAAATCAACTC
>DOWI01000094.1 GCA_003519645.1 Oscillospiraceae bacterium | reverse complement strand
CCTGCTGGCATTCCAGTTCAAACGTCCCGGCTGATATTTTCTTACTTACCGTGTAGGTGATGCCATCCGCTCCAAAGCGGGACCCGATTGGGACATCCATCAGGCTTCCGTCCGACGCGGCGGTAAAAGTTCCTTTCCGGACTGCGCTCGATGCCGGGTATCGGTTTACGCCGTGCTCCGCNNAAGCTGCGCGGCGACGGGTGCCAGCGCGGTATAGATAATGCTTCCTTCCCGCGTGTCGACCTGATTCTTCAGGTTTTCCGGAATATTACTCAGCATTTCGCTCATGAAATCTTCAAAGCTCTTCACGATTTCACCTCCGTCTGCGCAGCCCTGCTGCCATAGATCGTGTCGATAACAAAACGGATCACACCGTTTTCATTAGAAAAGTCGCGGATGCCTGTGATCCGGGTGTCCGTGCTGAGCGCATCCTGTATCATTCGTTTTGCCTCGCTGTATGCGTAATCGGCATCTTTTNNGCGTGTTCAGCTCGCTGCCGTACTGCCATGAAAAGATCAGGTGCTCGTACCGCTCGGTCTGCAGGGCCATGAAGGCGGATTGTATGGCCGCGTCCAGCCCGTCGATAAACCCGGAAATACGATTGTTTTCCAAGTCCAGACGCCAAGTCTTTGAAGGCTGCTCTGCCAGATCCACATCGGCGGCCTCAACTTCAGGAATCATGTTGAAACCTCCCTGACGGCCTTGTACGGCTGGATGCGGTCGAGCAGAATATATTTGACGCCATCGCCCCCAGCGGGCCGGCAAAGCAGCAGCACGCCTTCTCCGGCCCTAAGCGGTGGCCGATAGATCACGTTCCCCTGCTGAAGCCCGATGCAGCTATCCGTAACATAGAAATCATCCGCATCCAGCTCCAGCTTGTCGTTGATCCTGATTTTCAGCGGGGCCGTGGAAGAAACCGTACCGGTCAGAAATCCGCCTCTGCCGGTATGATCGAGATATGCCCGGATGATACGCTTGCATTGATTCACGTCGACAAACATTTTAAAGCCCCCTTTAAACCAATTTGAAATCCGCTTTTACGGTATGTGAAACGTCTGTAAAGTCATGCACCGCCTTGGTGCACAGAAGAAATTTTTTGATTCCGGCGCGGGGAATGTTTACATAGACCATGTACCCGGCCCGGACGCTTTTATCACCCAGCACTTCCACTCCGGTCAGCTTCTGCTGTACCCGGTCCTTGAGGCCCAGCAGCGCGTCGGATTTTGCTTTTGCTTGTTCCGGGTTTACGGAATCGTCCAACTTTTCATAGTATTGGAGCAGACCCCATTTTTTAATGGTGGCACTGTCTTTTGAAATATAGACTTCACGTTTGCCGGTGTCTTTATTATCACGCACAAGCTTAATCTGATTGTAGGTTTCGTCATCAATTCCGCGCTCATAACTGTAATCGTCGATGTTGGTGCCAGTACTGACCAGCAAGTTTGAAATGCTGGACTGTACATTTCGCAGCACGGCAAGACCGAATTCGTCTTTAATGTAGAAGTACTTTTGAGTGTTTCGGAGGGTTAGGTTAATGCAGTCGGAAATTATATCGAGAACCACCTTGCTGTCGAAGGGCGAAAGGTTACCGAGATTATACCCGGTATCCTCGACGGTTCCGACCTTCAGGCCAAAATCCGTGAAAATCTGTTGCGCGGCCTGAGACGCGGTTTTATTCTTGAAACTGTAAGTATCTTTTGCCTTCAGGTACCTGAGTTGATCGTAAGCGGTTATTTTGGCGGGTTCCCTTTTACTAAATCCGTTTTTAAATACGAATCCTTTGAAATAAGGATCACCGTCGTATTTTACGCTTACAGCGTTTCCCTCTCCCGGTGCTATAATATTGTTTTGGAGGAAATTAAACGTGCAGACGCCCGCCTGATTGATATTGTCCGTAAACTCCACGGAACTCACAACCTGAGATACATTGAACATATTCCCGTTTTCTGCCGCCAACATAGCTTCCAGCATCGACATCACTCCTCAAGGTATCACCAGTACCCAACCGGGATAGATCAGGTTCGGATTTTTGATTTTACTTTTATTGGCATTCACAATCTTGGTGTACTGAGAGCCGCTGCCATAGTATTTCTTTGCGATATTCCAGAGACAATCCCCGGACTTTACCGTGTACGTTTTTGTCGTAGGGGCCTTAGTGGCCCGTACCGGTTGCGCACTGGCCAGCGCCTTCGGAATGGCTGCGGTCTGCATTATCTGTACACGCTTAACAACTGGTTCCCGGTATTCCTTTAGAGACAGGGTATAATAATATTCGTTCGTTTCGCCAAAATGCTGAGACGGTTCGAAGTCTTCGATGCTGCACAGTAAATTGATGTCCATGCCGTCGCCAGTGACGATCAGCCGGGCCGGCGCTGATTTTTCCATCAGACTGTAAATGTTGTCCACATAGGTTTTTGCCGAGAGGGGAGAGCTGGTGGTGGAAAACGGGTAGACGTTGTCAGTGAACAGGCTTTTAATGCTGATCTCCTTTAGCTTACGCTTTCCGATCACCGTGATTTCCCCCAGGTCGACAATATCAAATTGTTTATTGTTGCCCTGAACCTTGACCGTGATATCTTCAAAAGGATTGACGGGAAGCTGCATTCCATCAAAAAAAGTCTTTATCATCCGGCCACCACCTCATCAATTCCCGACAGGCCGCTTTCCAGTTCACTTTCTGTTTCATCATGAACCTTCGCTTTAATTTCCTCCCAATCTTCACCTTTTTTAACATCGTTTTTGATATGGACGCCGCCGCCCGAATAATTGAGATAGTAAATGTTGGTGCTGCTGTTGGCGCTGGCGCGTAGCGCATCCGCATCCTGCGGGGATAGCTTCAGGTCGTTCGCTTGTTCATAGGTCAGCGTCTGATAGCTGTCAAAGCGGCTCAGGGCCGCATTTGCTGAAATATCGTTTAGGTATTTGAGACTCTGGTCGGAAATATCGACCGCGTCGCCCACTTTGCCGACCTTGTCGATTTTACCACCGGTCGGATTTTTGTAGGCATCGCCATAGCTCTGTGGCTTCATAGAGTTAGTTTCATCCGCTGTCTTATTCAGGTCTGCGAGTTTATCGGAAAGGCCGGTAACGCCATCCATCAGCCCGCCGACTTTGCTATCAATTCCCTGTCCGACATTGTAGCCGGCGTTATAGGCATCCCCGTAGGCAATCCTCGAACCGACGGTCGGAGCGTTGCGATCTATGGTGATTGCCTGATCGTTCTTGCCCCAAGCGGTCACCGTGTCCTGCAGGGAGGAAAGGCCGGCTGTCCAGTTCGTCCCGAAAATAGCGTCGATGATCTTTGTCACGACTTTTCCGAGAGACAGGAACCACGAAATAATATTACCAATCAGATTTGCCACAGCGCCCCCAAAGGAATCGAATCCGCCGTTGGTAACGTTTAGCACCCATTCGACGATTCCGATAAAAGGTTCCACGAATATAGACCATACTGCCTGAATAATTGCGTTTATAACTCCGATAACGGCATTCCAAATAAAAGCGCCCGCCGCCGCAAAAGCGCCGCAGATTACGCCGGTAGCCGAAACGCTGGAGCCGGNNGCCCCTACCACGGCATAGATAACCACGATAAGCAGAATAACCGCCGCGATGATCCACGTGATCGGGCTGGCCAGCATGGCCGTATTAAGTCCAACTTGTGCTCCCGTTGCTGTCTCTAATGCTGCCGCCTGTGCAATACTACTTCCAGTATGAATCGCCTTTGACGCTATCGACAATGCCTCAATAAAATTGGAAATAGTCATAACCGCATTATAAATTAGCATGGCGGCCACAGCGATTCCAATTGCGGCGGCAATGCCCCAAAAAATCGGGCCGATCCACGACCAGTTATTTGCGAAAAAGTTGTAAGTATCCACCACAAGGCTTAAGAACCATGAAAGCACATTCGCTGCGGTTGTAATCCCGGCTGCAATATTGTCCATCATGGAGATTCCCTGCGGCGTATTGAGATAAGCGGTCAAGTCTTCAATTTTTTGAATCAGGATACCCACCGCGTGTCCCGGTTGGGAAAGATAATCCATCATCTGGCTTATGTCGTTTCCCATAACCGTCTTAGCTTGGCCGAACGTCATCGGCATTTTTGAAAACTGCTGATCCAGCGTTGAGGACTGCTCCATGATGGAGCTGACCACCACGTCGGTGGTCAGCTNNGCCTTTAGTGATTCCCATGGATTTAGTCATCATTTCAGCGAGTATAGGAGCATTTTCCATAATGCTGTTGAATTCGTCGCCGCGCAGCACACCGGAAGCAAGGCCCTGATTCAGCTGAGTGATAGCGCCGGCAGCTTCCGCAGCCGATGCTCCGCTGACCACAAGGCCCTTGTTTACGGTCGATGCGAATTGAATCGCCTTCTCATTATTGTTCCTGAAATAGTCCTGACGGCCCATCTGAGCTACCAGATTGGCAGTCGCGGCATATGACGTTCTTGTTGCGTTCGCGGCGGCCATCACCTTGGCTTCCAATTCTGTCTGCGTCTGTAACCCATCGTTGATCAGGCCGAGGCGGGCATCCACGCCAATACGCACATCAGCTTTACTGCCCAACTGATTGATACCCTGCATGGCGGTCTGCATCAGCTGAATCCCGTTATTGGCAACAATGATGGCTTTACTCAGCCCTCCGAAGCTGGAAGCAACCGCCGTGACGGATCTCGACTGAGTCCCTGTCCTTCGGAGGTTATTATTAAGAATGTCGATCTGTTCGTTGGTATGGGTAACTTCTTTCCGTACTTCTCCAAATTCACGATCCACAGTGTCCATCCGGGAAGACATCTGAAGTTCTTCCATTCCGCGAACCAGCTTGTCAACCGCAGCAGATAGGTGATTCACCGACGTGTCAGCGGCTCCGGCTTCTGTATGGATATCTGTGAAGGGCCGATCCATATCCGGCATGGTTACCGAGCGATTAAGCGTGTCTAAGGATGTTGTCAGGCGATTGATTGCATTGACGGCGTTGTCGATTGTTTTTGAAAATCCGTCCTGCAAATCCAGCATGGAAGATACGGTTGACAAAGGTTATCATCTCCTTCTGCGTTTGATTTTTACGGCCTCAATTCTGTCCTGCCTGATTTTTTCGTCAATGAAAGCATAAATTATTTGCCGCTCATACCACGGACGGGCAAAAAGCTCTCCGGGGAAGCGATGAAATTTCACAAGCGTGTAATACGCATAGTTCGTTTCCGCATCCCCGGATTTTAGGAGTTTTTTGCTTCTTCTTTAGTATCGTCAACTCTCTCCGCGTTAAATCCGTTGATCTCATTAACAGCCTGCAACAGATTTGCGTGTTCTCCGGAAATCAGCATAGCCTTTACCAATGCGTCGTCGCTGGTTACGCCGTAGCTTTTTTGCAGTTCCGCATCCCGCAGATCGGGAAAAAGCACACAGGCCGCGATCAGCTTGTTGGTATACTTTTGGCTGTCAAATTTTGTTGTCTGGCGACCTTTAAAAACGCTCACGGTAGTGCAATCGGATTTAATTTTCGCATCCTCATCCTCGGTGATGGCGCGAATTTCCCACGGGATAGGCTTTCCGTTTTCCTGAAACCGATTGCTAACCACGATCTTTTGATTCTCCGGCTTTTTTGCCTTATCTCTAAAAAATGCGGTAAGTGACATATTATTTCCCTCCTGATATTGATTTTTAGGAATTGAATTTTTCCAGCAGCTCCACGCCGTCAAAGGTGAATGGAAGCTCCTGCTCCAGCAGGCCGTCATCGCTGTCAAGGTTTGCGAAGTCGATATCGTCAAAATTGCACCCGGTCAGTACCTTGGTTTCACGGCCCCATTTTGTGGAGGAGTCTTCATTTGTCAGCTGTATGGAAAAATAACGGTCGGCCCCTCCGTTCGCGTATTCCACAAACATTTCTTTGAAAAGGCTTGTGACGGCCTGAATGGTTAAAGTTCCGGAACCAGACCACGACGTTGCTTTTTTCCCAACGGAGCGTTTTCCTATGGACTTGACGTCTTCNNCTTTGTTTTTACTCATTTTTGCTTCGATCTTTTTGGCGAAAAACAGGTCGTAATTTTTCCCGCCGATTGTAACAAAGGCAGAGCCTTCTTTGCTACTGATGGCGTCTTCCTGATTAAATGTTGTCATTTGTTATCACCTACCCTTCCACAACAATGGTATTGTAAATTGTTTCGATTACATCGACCGGGCGAACGGCGTAATTGACCACCATCGCGTCAATTAAACTGCCCTGCGCGACCGTGATATCATCCGGGGCAACGTCATGCAGCACTCCATCTGCTTCCAAGGAACGGAAGTAGGACAGAACATCCGCTTGAAACAACTTTCTTCCGTCCTCACTGTTGGAAACTTTTCCGCTGTAGTACAACATGCCACGGTTGTTGATTTCCGTACAAATGCTGTAAAGGATGCGGATAATCTTGTTTTTGCTCATGGCATAGGTATGATCCGCCGTAAAAGTAGTCAGCGTGTTGATATCCTTTTGAATCAGGACGCTGTTTCCACCGACCGGGGACGGGATAAAAACCATCTGTCCCGATTTGGCGAATTCGATCTGCTGGGCGGTTGTGTATCGCTGATCCACGTCAACCGCCCCCATGTATTTTGCGTTCGTCAGACTTTCCTTCAGTGGGCAGGCGGCGGTGGCACCGGCAACATAGGCGGTAGCCTGCACGTTCGACACATGCGTTCCGTCCTCGAGGACAACTCCGTTTTTTACGGAAATGACGCCCTCAAAATCGGCCTGAGACTCCGGAACGACCGTCTGCAGATATTTTCCTTCTTCCTGAATCATCCTCTTTTCAAAAGCAACAAACAGGTTCTTGATATCCGAATCGTCCGAAGGGCATGCTATGGCGTTGATCGTCTGAAGCTCGATCTGGCTTAGAAAGTCGGCATAATCCGCGCTGGTTGCCGTTCCGTTGGTACCGCCCGTCAGTTTTGTTCCGGCATTCACCGATAACGCGGCATCGGTGGCAGCCTTCGAAAACGCAATCCAGTTGTTAACCGCAAGACCGGTTATATCCNNTTCCATGGTATCCAGCCAGGTGATTACATCGTACTTTCCGGTTTGGCCGACGGTATTCTCAATTGACACGCTTAGCCGATTCCCATACGTTCCGGAATAAAGGGCTGTGCAGACAAGATTTCCAATCGTTGCGGCAGCCTTTTCCCCGGCATTGACTCGATAAAAGAAGACGTGGGCAGAATTCTTCATGGCTTCTGTTACAAGGAGAGCATCCTCACCGAAGTCGGCGGCAAGCGACTTTGCGTCTTTTTTTGTCAGGGCAATCAGAGTTTTTTCTTTCAGCCACGGAAATACGGCGGG